>JAGFJK010000005.1 GCA_024102795.1 Pirellulaceae bacterium | reverse complement strand
AGCGGCGCGGCGGCCGGCTGCCGAGCCGGTGCCACCGGCTCCTGCGGCGGGATGGGTCCGGCGCCGGGCATCAACGAATGGTCCACCAGCGGGAAGCTGGAGCCGCCCGTTTCCAGCAGATGCTTTTCCTTGATCGCCACCTGCGCGCCCAGCCAGCAGGTGTCGGTGCAGAACAGGAAGATCGCTTCCGGATTGGCGTACCAGTGCAGCGGCGCGGGGCCTTCCGGCACCTGCTCCACCCGCATCCGCAAGCCGGCGGCGGCCAGCAAGTCGCGTTCCTGGCGTTCGCCGGAGGAACCGAGCACCAGGTAGATCGGCGTGCTGGTCACGCTGATGCCGTTCTGGGCCAGCGTCTCCAGACCGCTCCGCCAGGCGAAGTCGATCTCCGGGAACTGGGACCGTTCGCCTTCCAGCCACAACCGCAGCACGTAATACACGGCGAACGGGATCACGCTGACCAGCAGCACGATCGCCACGATTCGCCCGGCCGACATGCTTTGCCGCCAAGGCACGCTGCTGTCGCTGGCGAAGAACAGGATCCAGCTCACGGTGACCAGCACCAGCAGGAACAGCAGCGTGCACCAGGCGGCCCGCGCCGCCATGCTCAGCCGCCAGGGCCAGGTGATGATCCGCCGAAACAGGCTCGGAGATTTCGGTTCGCTCGCCGCGTCACTCATGCCAGCCGTCCGAGTTCACGAGGTTGCATAGAAGTAGTAAACTGCCACGACGTTGCAGGCCAGCAACATCGCGGCGGCCAGCCACGGCCAGACAATATACGACTTGGTGCGGATCGGAGGAGCACCACTGATTTCCCGACCGGGGCCCATCAACTGGGGACGCCCCTGGCCCAGCCGGATGGCCATCGAGGTCTGCTTGGCCCACGTATCCAGGTCGGGAGGCAGATTCTTGTCGTGCGCGAAGATCTGCGCCGTTTGTTCATCCCGGTACAATCCGCGGAATCCCAGCACGACACAGACGTAGAACACTTCCAGGGCGTCCCGCGTCTTGAAGGTCGAGGCCTCCTGCGCCCGCGTGTAGAACTGCTCGTGGCACAACCGCGTGCTGAACAGGGCCATCTCCAGCACGTTGTTGCTCCACCACTCCTGGCCGTTCCAGTTGGTGTCGACCAGCACCTCGTCGATCCAGGAGACGATCGCGTATTTGGTGTGCTCCCATTCGGGGCTGGCACCCATGATCGCCTCGGCCTGGTCGATCAGGGCCTTGATCCGATGCCGCTCCTCCTGCGGATCCGGCTGCTCCTCGCGAGCGATCCGGTCCTGCAGGTCCAGCACATGAAGGAAAATCGGGTCGACGGCCACGGCCATTCTGGGTGTCATAGTGCGGGCACCGCGAACAGGGCGAATTCCACAGGTACTTTGCGTCCCTTGTAGGACACGACCATCCGCGACTCGCCCTGCAGGCGGTCGCGGTTCAATATCAACGAATCCTTCAACCGCATCGCCAGCGACTGCGTCTCCTGCACGTCGCGCCAGGCCGGCGAATCGCGGCGGGGGATTTCAAAGTACAACCATTCCGACCGGCTGGGCAAAGCCCGGATCTGCCGCTCGACGGGAATCAGATCCACGCCCGGCATCCGCTTGGTGAAAATCATCTCCACCTGCCGGCTGCTGCCCAGCTTCCAGTCTAATTCACCGGGAGCCAGCAAGTCACGACATTCCTGAACCGTCAGCTCCCCCTTGTTGACGCCCACGTACCACTGCCAGTCGGCGTTGAACCACTTGGGGACCAGCGACACCTGCATGCCCAGCCCCACGCCCAGGAAATATCGCTGTTCATACTCGTAGTCCCGCACGGCGTTGATCAGGGCTTCGATCCGGCGACGGATTTCATAGAACACCCGGTACAGGTCCTCGTGATCGTACGCCGGAACGTCCTCGGTGCGGCGGGACGGCCCGAAAATGGACAACTGTCCGAGGACCCGGCACAGCTCCAGGTACGCCGACAACGGGTGAATCCCTTGCGCAAAGGATAGCACGGCCAGCGCGCCGTAGGCGGCATTCAACTGCGAAAGCATCAGAATCCGCTCGGCGTCGCCCGGATCCCGAGCGTCCAGGCCGATGTGCCGGTTCTTGATCTGGGCCGCCAGCACCTCGATCTTCTTGCCGATCATGTCGTTGATGTCGCGGACGAACAGCCGGTTGAGCTGCGGCCAGGCGTTGGTCGACAAGACCGGAGGAATGTAGGTTTCGTCCAATTGCGGCGAGGCCTCGCGGTCCGTCGCCCGCTCGATCCGGGCGATCGGCAGCAGCTCGTAACCCGACAGGTCGTCGGTCGACAGCAGCAGGCGGGCGTTCAACTGACGAAACTGGATCCGCTGATCGTTGCCGCCGCGACTTTCGTCCTGCACCGCCAACTCGGTCTCGCGATAGCGGGCATCGGCCGCCAATTCGCCGTTGCCCACGTTGGCGCGCCCCATCCGCAACCGGGGCACTCCCAGGAAAACGGTCACGATCGCCGTCGAGTCAAAGGCCTCGGCCAACCGCGTGGAGGCCTGAGCCTGCTTGACCGCTTCCTTCACGTTGATCCGGTCCGGCTCCTGCCCCGCCTCCAGGCTGACCAGCGTGCCGTCCCGCATGCGGGCCCGCAGCTCGTACACCTCGAACTGATGGTTGCCCAACGCCTCCCGCGAGAATTCGATTGAATGCAGACCGTAAAAGTAGGGACTGTCCCACTGCTGCGACTTGCGGGTAGCTTCCGACCAATAGCGATCGGCCGCCTGCAAATGCTGTGGTCGCAGGAACAGCCCTTCGTACCAGTGGACGGGGAGATTCTGCATGGGCCGGTTACCTTGCCTGGCTGCCGCCGCGCGAAATGAACAACCTGCTTCAAACCCTGGCCATCCTAGCATTCCCAACAGAAAAGGGGAAACGCTGTTTTGTCCTGGGGCTTCTGGCGAACTGGATAAGCCAGCCCGCCGCCTGCCAGCGGCCACCGCCGAACGCTCGGCACGTCCTTTGCAATCGTTTGAACCGTTGCACTCGTGAAATTTTGCCACTTAGCTTCGACCCGGTCAGGCATCCCAGCCGATAACCCTTCCTGAGACAGCCTAAACCGCACCTTGCGTCGGCCTCCGTGCCATGCGCGGGGCAGCGGACCGGCTTGAAGTTCCCGAACGTTCAAAGGTCGTCCCGTGATCCAGACTCGAGTGGGCCCACGAGCCGCCGCTTCCGCAACCCGGCCGCCGGCAATCCGGCTGCTGACCACCCGGCTGCTGACCACCCGGCTGCTGGCCGCCTGGCTGCTGGCAACCTGGCTGATGGTTGGGGCCGATCAGGCAGGTGCACAACAGCGAATGGCACCGGGTCCGAGCGGACTGGAGGCCGGCTCGGCGGAAGCTGGTCCCCAGGTCTGGTCCCAGTCCACGGGTCGTCCGGGCTCCGAGGCGTCCGGGGGGCGGAGACTGCTGATCCGGCTGCCGGCGCCGCACATGGATGCCCGAGGCGAACTGATCGCTCGCCCGCAGGTCCAGGTCGTGCCGATTCCCGGCTCGGCGGCCGCGGGTCCCCTGCCGGGTTCCGGCGTGACGGGCAGCGGCGCCTCGCCGCCAGCCCAGTCGCCGCCCGGATCGACCTTTCAGATGGCCTCTGTGTTTCAGCCTCCGCCCGCGGGCCAGGTGCCGTTGCCGGAGTCGATGCCGGCGCCCTATGGCACGCCGCTGGGACCGCTGGAGGAGATCCGGCCGGGCGAAATGATTCTCTCCGAGTCGGGCCAGCCGATGTTCGGCAACCTGGTCGACGAGTCACTCGCCCCGCGGCATCAGCGGCACAGCTTCCTGTCGCGCTGGTTCGGCCTGTATCGTTCGCCGTACGAAGATCGCGGCCTGGGCTACGAGCGGGTCGGGATGGCGCCGATGGAGCTGGACATCACCCAGCCGATGAACAACCTGCGGTTCCGCTTTGACAACGCCTACGGATTCGAGTTTCCAGACCGGGCCGAGTTCTTCTGGGCCAAGGTCGGCGGCCGCGGACCGGACAAGGATCAGGTGGGGATCAACGAGCAGGTCAACTACCAGGAAATCCGCTACATGTGGGAAGTGGCGGCCAGCCCCAACGTTTCGCTGCAGACCGAACTTCCCGTGCGTTTCCTCGATCCCCAGGACATGTTCTACAACACGACCGGCCTGGGCGACATGTCGATCACCACCAAGCTGCTGATGTTGGACGGTCGTCGCACGCAGATCACCCAGTACTTCCGCACCTACCTGCCGACCGGCGCTCCGGGGCACGGTCTGGGTACGGGACATACGTCGCTGGAGCCGGGATTCCTGTTCCGCTACATGTGGACCGACGCCACCTACCTGCACGGCGAGCTGAAATACTGGATTCCGCTGGGCGGCGACCCCGCACACTCCGGCCAGGTTTTCCGCTGGGGAGCCGGGATCAGCCACCTCTGGTACGAGGCGGACTCGTTCGCCATCATTCCCACGCTGGAAATGGTCAGTTGGACCGTCATGGACGGGCAGAAGACGGTCCTGCCCGCCGTGCCGCTGGCGATTGAAGTGGACGGCGAGACGACCGTCAACCTCTATCCGGGCATGCGTTTCACCTGGGACACCGGCGGCGACCTGGGCCTGTTCGAACTGGGTCTGCAGGGCGGCTTCACGATCACCGAGACGTCCTGGTACTCGGGACTGTTCCGGATCGAAGCCCGCTTCGTGTATTGAAATTGAAGTCGTCCGCGGATCCGGCCCGACCGACGCTTCCAAGGCGGGCGCCTGGCCTTTCCACGGCTGGCTTCCAGCGGTTCCTACGGCTGGCTGGCCGCTTCCAGCGGTTCCACGTTGACCGACACCGTCAGTCGGTGGCCGCCGCCGCCCACAAACACGCCCTCGATCGGACAAACGTCGCTGTAATCGCGCCCCCAGGCCAGCGTGATGTGGTCCAGGTCGGGCACGACATCATTGGTCGGATCGACATCCACCCACCCGGCCGCTCCGCAAAATACCGACAGCCAGGCGTGCGACGCATCCGCTCCCACCAGCCGCGGGCGGCCGGGCGGCGGCTGGGTCAGCAAGTAGCCGCTCACGTAGCGGGCCGCCAGTCCCAGGCTGCGGAGGCAGCCGATCTGGATGTGGGCAAAGTCCTGGCAGACGCCGTGCCGGGCCTCGAACGCCTCCATCAGCGGCGTGTGGACGCTGGTGGCCGTCGCGTCGTATTTGAAGTCGGCATGCACGCGGGCCGTCAGATCCAGCACGCCCTGCAGCACGGGACGATCGGCCGGGAAAGACTGCCGCGCGTACCGCCGCAGCTCGTGATTCAGCGGCACGCGAGGCGACGCGAACACGTACTGGTACGTGGCCAGGCCTTGGGCCGACAGGTCGGCGGGCAGTCTGGCCGCAACGCTTTCCCACGCCGCGGTGGCTTCGGGCAGGAGCGGGCCGCGCGGCTTGACGTGCACCTTGCAGACCGAGTGCAGCGTCAGTTTGCGATGGGCCTCGTGGATCGAAAAGTAGTTCAGCGGATTGCCGAAGTAGTCGGTACGGCGGCCCGACGTGGAGGGCAGCGGATGGATCCGCAAGCGGTGGAACTGGCAGCTTTGCCGCGGCGCCTCGCGAGGCGTCAGATGCACCTGGTTATGGCAGATCGCCACCGGCTCGCTGTACGCATAGGTCGTGGTGTGCGTGACGTGGTACCTCACGGCAGATCTCCCGAAGCCAACTGGTCCAGGTGCCGCAGCTTGCCGGCGTGAATCAGGTACTTGTGTGAAATGGCGTCGGAAAGCTTGGGCAGTTGCCCCGACAACCGGCCGAGCAGGGCTTCCAGCGGAGTGCGGTCCGCCTTGCGTTCCTGGCTGCACAGGGCGTCGACGTCGGCCATCCGCACGGCGTGCAGCATGGTCATCGTCAGCCGCTGTTCCTCGCTCCGCCGGGCCTGGCCGCCCACGCCCGGCAGGTGCTGCACGTGATCGGCCAGCGCGGCCAGTTGAAACGCCAGCGAGCGCGGGTTGGATTCGTCCGTCAGCAGCAGGTCCAGCACGGGGGCCGGCTGCAGGTTGGCCCGGTAACGCGAGCGGTAGGTCATCGCGCTGTCGTCGATTTCGAGCACCGTTTGCAGCACCGGATCCCGCGTGTCGTCGTCCGCCAGCGGCAGGTCGACCATCATGTTCTGTAACAGCTCGATCAAGTGCAGCGACCGCTCCAGGCGGCGGCCGATGTCCAGGAACCGCCAGCCGTGGCCGCGGGTCATGCTCTCCAGCACCAGGCCGTTGAATGCCGACAGATCCACCAGCATCTGATTGAGCAGCGGCAGGAGCTCGCGCAAGTACACCTGCTCGCGATCCGGCGGCAGAAACTCCTGGTAGATGCGGTTGATGATCCGCCAACTATCGGCCGACAGGCGGTCGCGCACCCTGCCGCCCACGCTGTACAGGCAGTCGATCGTATAGCGGAGACTGCCCGGCTGGCTCTCGGCGAACACCGATTCGGGCAGCACCTGTTCGATCCTGGGCAACTGCTGGCTGATCCCCTCGACGGCAAACCCGGGTTCGATCTGCCCCAGCGCCGCCAGGCAGCGGATCAGCCGGGGCAGTTCGGGCATGCTCTCCAGTTCCAGCTCGCTGGTCAAACGCAGCAGCGTGGTCCGCAACACGCGCGACGTGCCGTCCGCTCGCGCCACGTGGCGCCCCAGCCAATACATGTTCTCGGCCACGCGGCTGGGCAGTTCCCCCGTGCTGCGCTGCAATTCCACCGTCTGCCCGGTCGGTTTCAGCAAGCTCACCTGGCGGACCGGGCCATCGGCCAGGACCCACACGTCCTTGCTGCACTCGCCCGCCCCCATCGACAGGTCGAACGTGCCGGGGGAAGCCGACAAGCGGGCCAAGCCGCCGCTGAGCGGACGGTAGCTCTTGCCGTCGGCCACCAGGTAGACTCGCAGCAGCAGTGGCCAGGACTCCAGTTGCTGGCCCAGCCAGACCGGGGCCGTCGAGCGGGCGGCCACCTCCTGACCCACGAACGACGCGGGCTGTGCCGCGATCGATTCCGCCAGCCGTTGCCGCTGGGCCTTGTCCATTTGCGGGCCGAACTGCGGCTGGCGGTCCGAGCGGCGAAAGGCCGGTTTGATCACCAGGTTCTCCAGGTGTTCCAGCACGTGTTTGCGGGCCGACTCGCCGCCGCACCACCAGGTGGCGACCGACGGAAGCAGTAAGTCCTCGTCCAGCAAGTACCGGCAGACCGGCCCCAGGAACGCCATGAACGCGGGCGATTCCACCAGGCCGCTGCCCGGCGCGTTGGCCAGCGCCACGTTGCCCGAACGGACCGCCTGCATCAGGCCCGGCACTCCCTGCGCGGGGTCGCCGGCCAGTTCCAACGGATCCAGATCGGCGCTGGCCGACCGCCGCAGGATCACGTCCACCGGCACCAGCCCGGCCAGGGTCTTGAGCAGCACGCGGTCGTTGCGCACCGCCAGGTCGCCGCTTTCGGCCAGCGTGTAGCCCAGGTAGCGGGCCAGGTACGCATCCTCGAAGTAGCTGCTGCTGCGCGGTCCGGAGGTCAGCAGCACAATCCGGGGATCCTCGCGATGTTGCCGGGCCAGCGACTGCAGCGACTCGCGCGCCGTCAGGTAGAAGGGAGCCAGCCGCTGCACCTGGCAGTCGCGAAAGATGCCCGGGAAAGTCTGCGACACCACCAGCCGGTTCTCCAGCACGTAGGCCGCTCCCGACGGCGCCTCGGTCCGGTCGGCCACGACCCACCACTTGCCGTCGGGCGAACGGGCCAAGTCGGCGGCGTAAAAGTGCAGGTAGCCATCCAGCGGCGGCTTCTGGCCATGTACGGGCCGCAGGAAGCCGTCGTGGGCAAACAGCAGTTCCGGGGGCAGCAGGCCGTGCTTGAGCAACTGCTGCGGACCGTACAGGTCGCCGAGCATGCGGTTCAGCAGCCGAGCCCGTTGAATCAGCCCCTGCGACAGTTGGCGCCACTGCTGCGAGTCGATCAGCAAGGGGAGCGGGTCGAGCGCCCAGGGACGCGCTCGCCGGCCGGAACCCGCGGCCAGGTCCAACGTCACGCCGCTTTCCTGGATCCGCCGCTGAGCCTGCTCGTGGCACCGCGCCTGTTCCAGCGGTCCCAGCGCCTCGAAGGCCCGCACCAGCGGCGCCCAGTGCGGCCGGACCTCGCCCGCGGCGTCCCGGAATTCGTCGTAGCCGGGCCCGGCGGCCCGATACCGGCCAAACAGCTTGTCCTCCCGCGCCACCGTCGCCATGGACCCACTCGGTTTCATTGTCGGGGCTCGCGGCGCAGATCCAGCGTCAGGGGGAATTCGGGATTCAGTTCGTCGGGCGGCGTCTCCATCGCTCCCGCCGTATGTCCCATCTGGAAGAAACGGCTGGCCCGGCGGCTCTCGGCCTCAAACGCGTTGACCGGCAAGGCGGCCGGGTTCAAGCCGCCCGGATGCCCGACGTGATACGTGCAACCGCCCAGCGAGCGACCGCTCCACGTATCCAGGATATCAAACACCAGCGGCGCATGGACGCCAATCGTCGGGTGCAGACAGTGCGGCGGCTGCCAGGCCCGGTATCGCAGGCCCGCTACCTGTTCCCCCACCACTCCCGTGCCTCGCAGCGGCAACTTGCGGCCGTTGCAAGTCAGCAGATGCCGCGACTCGTTGATGCCGGACACCCGAACCTGCATGCGTTCCACCGACGAATCGACGTAGCGCGCCGTGCCGCCGGCCGCCGGCTGCTCGCCCAGCACGTACCACGGTTCGATCGCCTGCCGCAGCTCCAGCGCCACGCCGGACCGGTCCAGCCGGCCCAGGATCGGAAAGCGGAACTCGAAGTGCGGCGCGAACCATTCATCGGCAAAGTCCCAGCCCGCCTGCCGGAGTTCGGCCAACACTTCGCAAAAAGCCTGCCAGAGAAAATAGGGCAGCAGAAACCGGACGTGCAGTTGGGTCCCCCAGTCCGTCAGCGGCACGCGATACGGCGCCTCCCAGAATCGGGCCACCAACGCTCGCAGCAGAAGCTGCTGCGTCAGACTCATCCGCGCATGCGGCGGCATCTCGAAGGCCCGCATCTCCACCAGCCCCAGGCGGCCAGTCGCCGAATCGGGCGAATACAGCTTGTCGATACAAAACTCCGCCCGGTGCGTGTTGCCCGTGACGTCCACCAGCAGGTGGCGGAACAACCGGTCCACCAGCCACGGCGGGCAGTAGCCATGGTCGGGCACCTGCTTGAAGGCAATCTCCAGCTCGTAAATCGCATCCCGCCGCCCTTCGTCCACTCGCGGCGCCTGGCTGGTGGGGCCAACAAACAGGCCCGAGAACAAGTAGGACAACGCGGGGTGATTGTGCCAGTAACCGAGCAGGCTCCGCAACAGATCCGGCCGCCGCAGGAACGGACTGTCGGCCGGCGTGCGGCCGCCCAGGACGAAGTGGTTGCCTCCGCCGGTGCCCGAATGCCGCCCGTCCCGCTGGAACTTCTCGGTCCCCAACCGCGACAGCCGAGCGTCCTCGTACACGCCCGTGGTGATCTCCACCAGCTCGTCCCAACAGGCGGCCGGCGGCACATTCACCTCGATTACGCCCGGATCGGGCGTGACCTTGATCTGCCGCAAGCGGTCGTCATGCGGCGGCAGGTAGCCCTCCAGGACCACCGGCAGCCGCAGGTCCGCCGCCGTGTCCTCGATCGCCGCCACCAGTTGCAGGAAGTCTTCGGCCAGTTCCACCGGCGGCAGGAACACGAATAACTGCCCGCCCCGCGCTTCAATGCAGAGCGCCGTGCGAACAATCTCGGCCGCTCCGCCCGCCGCGGACCAGGCGGGATACTGCTGAGCGTCCGGCCGGCGCG
>JAGFJK010000004.1 GCA_024102795.1 Pirellulaceae bacterium | reverse complement strand
GATGGCGTCTTCGTCGATCAGGCTCGGCAAGTCCGAATCGTGCGGATCCAGGGCAATCGGATCGTGGTCCGGGAAATCGAAGGCGACGTGGCGGGGTGAAGAGAGTTGTCAGTCGTCAGTTGTCAGTTGTCAGTTGTCAGTTGTCAGTAAGAGGAGCGTCCGTTCGGCGAATCGTTCGGTTTCTTGCTAACTCACGGCCGGGCGAGCCCTCCCGAATCCCGCCGGCTTGCCCGGCGGATCGTTCGGCTTCTCACTAATTCACGGCCGGGCGAACGCTCCAGAATCCCGCCGGCTTGCCCGGCGGATCATTCGGCTTCTCACTAATTCGCGTCCGGGCGAACGCTCCAGAATCCCGCCGGCTTGCCCGGCGGGATTCGAAGAGGTCGTGCAGCTTATAAGTTGTTCAACAATCGCAGTTTACAACCTCCAAAGCGCGATTCCAAAACAAGACGGTAGCCCTTCCGTTCGACTCCTGCGCTGTCTTTACGCCGCAGGCGTTGAACAACCCAGCCCAGGGTCGCCCGCTTCGGGCGCACCCTGGGGGAAAGGCACCTTTCCAGCCCCACTACGCCGAAGGCGTTGCACAAGGCGCCTTGTGGAACGCCTTCGGCGTACAAGAGTTATCAAAATTACGGCCCCACCCAGGGTGCGCCCGAAGCGGGCGACCCTGGGCTGTGACTGTGGAACGCCTTCGGCGTAAGGTAGCGCCAAAGACGCCTTGCAACGCTCTAAACTCTGACGAGGCAGAACCTTATAAGCTGCACGACCCCGAAGCGGGCGGGGAGGCGCGGCGGACGACGTAGCCGAAAGCCGAACAATCCGCCGGGCACGCCGGCGGGATTTGCAAACGGGCGAGCGCGGCCGACGCTGCAACTGACAACCGACAACCGACAACTGCCAACCGACCTCTTCCCGCCTCACCCGCGCAGCGCGGCGCGGACCAGCTCCGGCGCCACGTCGCCGACCAGCTCCACATGGCCCAGGCGGTCGGGAAGCACGAACCGCAGCCGGCCGTGCTCGACTTTCTTGTCCCCCCGCATCGCTCGCAGCAGGTCATCTTCGGGCAGCTCGGGCAGTTCGACCGGCAGCCCCAACGCCGTGAGCAACCGTTGCTGGCGGTCGGTCAATGCCGGTTCGATCCGGCCCAGGGCGGCCGCCAGCCGCGAAGCACACAGCATGCCAATCGACACCGCTTCGCCGTGCAGCAGTTGCCCGTACCCGGCGACGGCTTCCAGCGCGTGGCCGAACGTGTGGCCGTAGTTCAGCACGGCCCGCAGGCCGGTCTCCTCCCGCTCGTCCGCTTCCACCACGTCGGCCTTCAAGCGGCAGCAGCGGGCGACCGCGTGCCGCAGAACGGCGGCGTCGCGCTGCATCAAGTGCGGGACGTGGGCTTCCAGGTACTCAAAGAAATCGGCGTCCAGAATCACGCCGTACTTGACCACTTCGGCCAGCCCCGAGCGGTATTCGCGCGGCGGCAGCGAGTCGAGCACTTGCGTGTCGATCAGCACGCCGCGCGGCTGCCAGAAGTGGCCGACCATGTTCTTGGCCTGCGGCAGGTTGATTCCGACCTTGCCGCCGACGCTGCTATCGACCTGGGCGAGCAAGCTGGTGGGCACCTGGACCAGCCGCAAGCCGCGAGCGTAGGTGGCCGCCACGAATCCGGCCAGATCCCCCACCACGCCACCGCCCAGGGCCACAACCACCGTTTTGCGGTCGGCGGACAACTGCGCCAGGCGAAGCCAGAGGCTTTCGGCAACCGCCACGGACTTGCTGGTCTCGCCGGGCGGCACCGTCAGCGTATCGGCGCGAATTCCAGCCCGATCGAGACTCTCGGCCACCGCGGCCGCCAGGATTGGCAGCACCTGGTCGTCGGTGATCACGACGGCGTGCGTCGCACGGGTCCAGGCGGCCACCCGTTGACCGGCGTCGGCCAGGATGCCGGTGCCAATTTCGATGTCGTAGGCCCGCTCCGCCAGTTGCACCCGCACCGTCGTCCGCTGGTCAGGCATAGGCCCGCTCGACATCTTCCGCGGTAACCGTGATCTGCCGGCAAAAGCCGGTATGAGTCCGCACGTATGTCATGTGAGAGCAGGATGCCGGGTCGCCGTGCAGAGCGGTCTCGATGCGAGCCTTCTCCTCCGGACTCAAATGGTCGTACTCGTCCGGCCAGAGAGTCTCGGTTTCCATCACCAGCGCTTCGCGGTAGGGGTCGAACTTGTCGGGCATCGGGCGATCCTCGCGGCCTGCGCGCCGCGCATCCACTTGGCTAGTTCCAGATTGGCAGTTCAAGGCTCGGTAGTATACTTGGAGGGCGGCCGATCGACCAGACACACCCCCGCCGCGGTACCAGCCACAGCGCCCAGAGCCTGGGCCAGGTCGGGCGCCGGACCGGGCGGGCGAGACCGGGATGGGACAGCAATCGTGCAGGAAGAAACGGGGGAGTCCGGCCAGATCGCCGGCAGGTCGACGGCGATCCCAGCGGCCAGGCGCGAGCCCGGTCGTAGCCCGCTGGCCCGCGGGCTGCTGGTCATTGGCATCATGCTGCTGCTGGCCGGACTGCTGGGCGGTTACGCCTGGTGGGTCCAGTACCAGAAGGGCCGGCGGATCCTGGAATACTTCGGACCGCGGGCGACCTGGCTGGTCCGCCACGCCGAGCGGGTGGAGTTGCTGCTGCTGGACTCGCGGGAAGCACCGGCCGCGGCCGGCGGAAGGGAGCCTGAAGCCGGCCTGGCGGACCTGGAAATCGACGGCCGGCGATTCCCGGTCCGGCAGCGGTTCGAGATCGGCCAGATCCGCGGCCTGGTCCACGCCCGGCACACGCTGGTGGTCGATTCCAGCTATACCTGGGCCGCACCGCGCGGCACCTGCCAGGCAGACTGGCGGTTCGCGCTGGTGTTTCGCGGGGAGGGCGAGCAAGCCACGCTGGCGTTCGACGCCGGCTGCCATCGAGTGCGACTATTGGAGTCGGAGCGCGAGCTGGGATTGCACGTGCCGCTGAGCGAGGTGCTGCACGAACGGTCGGACCGCTGGGCCCAGCAGGGAGTGGCCCTGGACCAGCCGGGTCCGGCTGAGCCCGCCGCGCCACGGCACTGACGGAGATGCTTTCCGGGGGCCGATCAGGGTTTCTTGGATCGGCGGCGCCACCAGAGCGGCAGGTAGCCCCAGGCCGCTCCCAGTGCCAGGCCCACGCCGTGGGCCGTGTTGGCCACGCGCGGCAGGAAACTTCCCAGCACCTCGTCCAGTGGCGGGAATTCCCGCAGCACGCACAGCACGAAGAAGCCGAGCATCAACATCACGTTCAGCGGGCTGATGTACATTCCCGACCCCGGGTCGTGCAGCGTCTTCATCCACACGTAGCCGAACAACCCGTAGCCCACTCCCGACATGCCGCCGAACAGGGGTGAACGCTCCACGGCGTATTGTCCCACATTCGACAGGACGGCAATCGTCAGCACCAGCAGGCCGAAGCGGACCGTGCCGACCCGGTCCTCGATCTGGCTGCCCAGGTAGTACAGCACCAGCATGTTGAAAATCAGATGCATCAGCCCGAAGTGCAGGAAAATCGGCGTCACGGTCCGCCAGAGTTGTCCCTGCCTGACCTGCGTGAAACCGTCGACCGGATAACGGTAGCTGCCGCCTCCGGCATCCTCCACCTTGCAGAAGTTCAGATACCTCTGCACCGGTTCGATCTGGGTTCCAAAGTTCGTGGACAGCGACACGAGCACGCTCAGCCCGATCAGCACCCAGACCAGCGGGCAGCGGCGCGTTGTCGGGCGGTTCCACTGCGTGCGCATCTGCACGACGTGTTTGGCCGCCGCTTGCCGCTGACGTTGTCTTTCCTGGCGAATCCGCTGAGCGGCCAGGTCGGCGTCGCGATACCGCTCGTGCTGCGGCTCGGCCCGGAACTGTTCCAAGGCCGAGCGGGCCCGATCCACGTCGTTCTCCTCGTGGACCCAGATCACCCACTGGCCGCCTTCGTCGTCGGCTTCGGCCGAGATGCCTTGGGTGACCAGGAACGAGGTGAAACGCTGGGCTGCGGTCCGATCCGCGAGCGTGCCGATCTGCCTCATGTCTGCCTTGCCTGGTCTGCTGCGGCGCCGTCAGTCGCCGCGGTGGGTGGAAGAAGCCCCGTCGCCGTTGTGCGAGCCGCCAGTGCGAGAGCCGTCGCCGTGCGAGCCGCCGTCGAGGGTCGTGCCGATGCCGAGCGCCCGCAACTGGCCAGTTTCGAGCAGCGTTTGAGCTCGTTCCACTTCCTGGTAGTATTCGCGGCGCTGCAGCCGGCCGGCCGCCGGTTCGTCGAGCAGCACCAGCACCTCGCGGTGCAGTTGCAGCGCGGACGCCGTGACCTGCGAAGTGACCGGCCCCTCCACCGTCGCTCGCACCGCCTCCGCCTTCGACTCGCCCACCGCCAGCAGCAGGCATCGCCGCGATTCCAGGATCGTGCCCACTCCCATGGTGACGGCCAGCCGAGGCACCTGTTCCTGGCCGGCGAAGAACCGGGCGTTGTCCCCCAGCGTTTCGGAAGTCAGCGTCTTGAGCCGGGTGCGGCTGCCGAGCGACGAGCCGGGTTCGTTGAACGCGATATGGCCGTCGCGGCCAACGCCCAGCAATTGCAGGTCGATCCCGCCCGCGTCCTCGATCCGCTGCTCGTACTGCCGGCAGTACGATTCGTAGTCCGCCGCCAGGCCGTCCGGGACGTGCGTCCGCATCGGGTCGATATCCAGGTGGTCGAACAGGTTCCGCTGCATGAAGTAACGGTAGCTCTGCGGGTGCGACGGTGAAAGCCCGACGTACTCGTCCAGGTTGAAGGTCGTCACCCGGCTGAAACTCAGCCCCTCCTCCTGCCGCATCCGGACCAGCTCTCGGTAGGTCCCCAGCGGCGTGCCGCCGGTGGCCAGACCCAGGACGCTGCTCGGTTTGCGGCGGATCTGGTCGGCCACGATCCGAGCCGCTCGCAGGCTGACCGCGTCGGCGTCGCGTTCGATGATCACCCGCACCTGGCAAGTCTCCCGGTTCTGGTAGCTGGGGCGGGTCCGTGGGGACGGCGCCGAGTGGCCTGGAGAAAATCTTGGGGGAAATCAACCGCGGGGGCTAGGGGGTGTCGGCTGAGGGGGGTCGAGGATTCGTCTAGGCTGCCGGCAACTCCCCTGGCTATAATCGGCCCGTGTAAGGAAAGCCGGCGAGCCGGGTGCGCGCCGGCTCGCGGACCCAGCCGGAAAGGGAGTTCCACGATGCGCTCGATCGCCATCATCAACCAAAAAGGCGGCGTGGGGAAGACCACGACCGCCGTGAACCTGGCGGCCGCTCTGGCCGATGCGGGCCAACGCGTCTGCCTGCTCGACCTGGATCCCCAAGCTCACGCTTCGCTGCACCTGGGGCTGGCACTTTCGGATCAAGAGCATTCGATCTACCAGGTCCTGACCGGCGATGCGACTCTGGCCGACGTGCGGCAGCAGGTGGGAGACAACCTGTGGGTCGTCCCCGCTCACCTGGACCTGGCCGCCGCCGAAATGGAACTGGCCGGCGAAGTGGGCCGCGAAGTGATCCTGCGGGACCAACTGCGCGCCGACAACGGGGAGTTCGATTTCCTGCTGATCGACTGCCCGCCGTCGCTGGGCGTCCTGACCTTGAACGCCCTGACCGCCGTCCGCGAAGTCTTCCTGCCGCTGCAACCGCACTTTCTGGCCCTGCACGGGCTGAGCAAACTGCTGCGCACCATTCAGGTCGTGGCTCAGCGGCTGAACCCCGGCCTGCAACTGACCGGAGTGGTCCTCTGCATGTACGATTCGGGCACGCGGCTGGCGGCCGAGGTGAGCAGCGACGTGCAACAGTTCTTCGACCGCCAGAACGCCGCTCACGCCAACGCCTGGGCCGCCACCCGCAACTTCCAGACGCGGATTCGCCGCAACATCCGCCTGGCCGAGGCACCCAGCTTCGGTCAATCGATCTTTCAATATGCCCCCCACTCCAACGGAGCGGACGACTACCGACAACTGGCCCGCGAAGTGCTCGGACTGCCCGTCGAGGCCGACGGCCAGCGACTGGCCGCGGCGATGTCGAGCGGCTAGGATGGCGGCATTAGTCATTAGTCATTGGTCAACGTGCAGGCGAGCGGGGGGCATCAGCCCCCTGTTTCTCGCCCGGGCAGGCGAGCGGGGGGCGTCAGCCCCCTGTTTCTCGCCCGTGCAGGCGAGCGGGGGGCGTCAGCCCCTTGTTTCTCACCCGTGCAGGCGAGCGGGGGGCGTCAGCCCCCTGTTTCTCGCCCGTGCAGGCGAGCGGGGGGCGTCAGCCCCTTGTTTCTCGCCCGTGCAGGCGAGCGGGGGGCGTCAGCCCCTTGTTTCTCGCCCGTGCAGGCGAGCGGGGGGCGTCAGCCCCCTGTTTCTCGCCCGGGCAGGCGAGCGGGGGGCGTCAGCCCCCTGTTTCTCGCCCGTGGTGAAGAGCGTCCAAAAACGGTTGTTCATCCAAGGAGAGCGGTTTCATGATGCTGCGAACGTTCGGCTTGTCGGCCGTTCTGCTGGTCTGCGGTCTGCTGCCCTTGTCGCGGGCGGCCGAAACCATGCCGGTCGGCGCCGAGCGGGCGGTGGATTCGTCGCTGGCCGATTATGTCGCCCGGCCGGACGCCAGTTATGGCTGGGTCGAACGGCGCGAGGGAAGTCTGCTGGGTACGCGTTACATCGAACTGACGCTGACCAGCCAGACGTGGCGCGATATCGCCTGGAAGCACCAGTTGTTCGTGATCAAGCCCAGCACGGTCCCGGACGACTGCCGGCACGCATTGCTGTTCATCACGGGGGGCAGTTGGAAGCCCGAACTGGAACGGCCGGCACAGGAGGCCGCGTTGCCGCGCGAGGCGAGTGCGTTCGCGGCGCTGGCCCAGTCCCTGCGCACGCCGGTGGCCGTGCTGCTGCAGGTGCCTCATCAGCCGATCCTGGACGGCAAGTATGAAGACCAGATCATCGCCTACACCTTTCAGCGCTACCTGGAAACGGGCGACACGCAGTGGCCCCTGCTGTTGCCGATGGTCAAGAGCGCGGTGCGGGGCATGGACGCGGTGGGCGAAGTCTGCCAGCGAAAGTGGTCGCTGGAGATCGACAAGTTCACGGTCTCGGGCGCCTCGAAACGCGGCTGGACTACCTGGCTGACGGCCGCCGTCGATCCGCGCGTCACGGCGCTGGCGCCGATGGTGATCGACATGCTCAACATGAAGCAGCAGATCGACCACCAGCGGGCGACCTGGGGAAAGCTGTCGCACGAGATCGATGATTATTCCCAGCTCAAGCTGGACCAGCACCTGGACACGCCTCGCGGCCGCCGGCTGCAGGCGATCGTCGATCCCTACCAGTATCGCCAGGTGCTGCAGCAACCCAAGCTGATCATGCTGGGGACCAACGACGACTACTGGCCTCTGGACGCCTTGAACCTTTACTGGAAAGATCTGGTGGGCCCGAAGTACATCCTGTACGTGCCCAACAATCGGCACGGCCTGAAGGACTTTCCGCGGCTGCTCGGCGGCTTGAACGCGCTGCATCACCAGGCCGCCAACGGATTCCGCATGCCCAAGATGAGCTGGGACTTCCGCAACGGTGACAAGCACCTGACGCTGGAGGTGTCGGCCGACGTGCAACCGGTGGAAGTGCTGGCCTGGGTGGCCACGTCGGGCAGCCGGGACTTTCGTCAGGCCCAGTGGCAGAGTCGGCCGGCCGAACCGGGACAAGCGGGCGCCGTCTGCCGATTGCCGGTGCCGGACGCGGGCTACGCGGCCCTGTTCGCGGAGGCCCGCTTTGACGGGCCGGGAATGCCGTTGTATCTGTCGACGAACGTGCAGATCATTCAGGCGGAGAGTAAGTAAATCAAGTTATCAGTTGTCAGTAATCAGATGTCAGTTATCAGGTCGCGAACGGTCGTCATGTCACGGGGTGGTGATGAGTGGCTTAGATGGTGACGGGCCTCGGACCTGTCAATTTCAGAGTTCAAGTCGTCACTCAAGTCGGACAGGCACCTTCTGACTGACAACTGATAACTGATAACTGACCACCGGAGATTGCCTTGATGAGTGCTGGCGCGATGCCCGTTGCCCCGCCGTTGCCGGCCACGCCGTGGGGACATCTGCCGCCGCAACTGCGCGTGCTGCTGATCACCGGCGAGCCCCGGATCGGGACCGGGTTGGCCGCCGCGCTGGGTCAGGACAAGGCGGCCGAGATTCAGTTGGAGGTGGCGGCGAGCGCCGCGGCGGGGCTGGCCCGGTTGCGGGACGAGGCGTTTGACGCGGTGTTGATCAGTGACGAGCCGGGGGTGATCGACGCCGCGGAGCTGGTCGAGGCGATCCGCACGGGGTCACACGACGAGCAGCCGATCCTGGTGCTGGACCGCGGCGAGGAGCCTCAGTTGACGGCCCTGTGTTACGACGCGGGCGCCGACGCCTGCGTCTGTCTGCGGACGGCGACGACGCGGGCCCTGATCTGGCACGTGGCGCGGGCGGTCGAACGCCAGGAGTTGCTGGCCGAGAACCGGCGCCTGCAGCTCGTCCGCCGACAGCAGCTCGACGCCGAACGCGACGACGCCGATCGCCGCTTGCGGCAGCAACGCCAACTGCTGGAGTCGCTGCCGCCACCCGCCGCTGACGGCCCGCGCCTGCCGGCGGATCTGGCAGACCACTACCGCGAACTGCTGCGCACCTGCATCATGATGGGTGGCGGAGATCCGCCAGCCGAACTCGAGTCGCTGGTCCAGGTGCTATGGGCTGGCGACGTGTCTCCCAGGGAGGTGCTCGCGCTGCACGCGACGGCCGTCGCCGAGCTGGTGGGCGGGCTGGGCAGCCGCAGTGCTCGGCACGTGCTCAACCGGGCCGACCTGCTGATCCTGGAAGTAATGAGCCGGCTGGTGGAAGAATCCCGCCGGTTGCCGCACCCACCGCCAGGGACCGACGCCTGATGTCCGATCAGCAGACCACCATCAGCCAGTTGCGCGAGCTGGTTCGGCAGTTCGTCGAAGAACGGGACTGGCGGCAGTTCCACGCGCCCAAAAACCTCAGCATGGCCCTGGCGATCGAGGCGGCCGAGTTGATGGAACACTTCCAGTGGCTGCCGACGGAGGCGTCGCGGTCGATCGGCCAGGAGCCGGAGAAACTGCAGGCGGTGCGCGAGGAGCTGGCCGACGTGCTGTGCTACGCCCTGGCTCTGGCCAATGAGCTGGAGATCGACGTCAGCCAGGCGATCCGGGACAAGATGCAGAAGAACGCGCGGAAGTACCCCGCGGACCAGTTCCGAGGCCGCTACGGCCCCACCGACAACAGACCTCCCTCAACTGATAACTGATAACTGACAACTGATAACTCTCCCCGGAGAACCCGATGCGGATCGCGTACCTGGATTGTGCGAGTGGCATCAGTGGCGACATGACGCTGGGCGCGCTGGTCGACGCGGGAGTTCCGCTGGAGCGGATTCAAGCCGGCATCGACTCGCTGGGGCTGGCCGCTTGCCGCCTGGAGGCGACCGAGGTCCGCAAGCGGGGCTTCCGGGCCACTCAGATCACGGTGCACCACGAGCCGGAGCACGCTCACCGGCATCTGCACCACATCACGGACATGATTGACGCCAGCCAGTTGACGGATTCGCAGAAGCAGCTCGCTCGCCGGATCTTCACCCGGTTGGGCGAGGCCGAGGCGCAGGTGCACGGCACGACGATCCGCAAGGTGCACTTTCACGAGGTGGGGGCGGTCGACTCGATCGCCGACATCGTGGGCAGCGCGATCGGCTGGGATCTGCTGGGCGTGGATCGTGTCGAGTGTTCGCCGATCCCGACGGGAACCGGCTTCATTGAAATCGCGCACGGGCGGGTCAGCATTCCCGCGCCAGCCACCGCGGAGCTGCTGAAAGGCATCCCGCTGGCGGCGAGCGACGTGGCGGCCGAGCTGACGACGCCCACCGGCGCGGCGATCGTGGCGACGCTGTCCAGCCGCTTCGGCCCGTTGCCGGCGATGCGGATCGAAAGGATCGGCTGCGGCGCGGGCCAGCGCGACCTGGACGCTCAGCCCAATCTGGTCCGGCTGCTGGTCGGCACCGTGGACGAACCGCTGCCGGGCGACGAGGTCTGGCAACTGGAGACCAACCTGGACGACGTCAGCGGCGAAGTGATCGCGCACTGCGCCCAGCAGTTGCTCGACTCCGGCGCGCTGGACGTCTACACGACGCCGATTCAGATGAAGAAAAACCGTCCGGCCGTGAAGCTGAGCGTGCTGGCCGAGCGGGCTGACCTGGAACGGCTGGAAGGCCTGGTGTTCCGCGAGACGGGTACGCTGGGAGTGCGGCGGTGGCTGGTCAGCCGGCACAAGCTGCCGCGGCGGATCGAGACGGTGGCCACGGACTGGGGTCCGGTCGAGGTGAAAGTGGCTCAATTGGCCGACGGCAGCCGCCGCTGTGCGCCGGAATTCGAAGCCTGCCGGCGGCTGGCCCAGCAGCACGGCGTGCCGCTGCAGCAGATTTACGACGCCGCGCGGGCCGCCTGCCAGCCGCCCGCGACGTAGGGCCCCGTGCGACGTAGGGCCCCGTGGGCCGCGAAGGTCGGCAAGGCACGGCGACCACGCCTCGGGCTACTTGCCGGCGACGGCTTCCGGCAGGGTGTCGGCCAGAATCTCGCGGATCGCCTGGCGATCGGCGGGTGTCAGATGCACGAACTCGCCGCTGGTATCCTCACCGCGCAGGATCGTATCGAGCCGCCGGTAGACGTTCTGCTTGACCGGCTCGGGCAGAGCGTCAAACGCCTCGGAATAGATCAGGTAGCTGCACGGGTACTTCATCATCCGCCCGTCCAGTTGCAGTTGTCGGAGCGACCGGCCCTGGCGATCATGCGGCCCTCGAGCGGAAAACTCCTCGGCGAACCCGCTGGTGCCGCGCACGGGCGACGTGAGCGGAAACTCGTCGGCGAACAGCAGGTAGCGGACCAGCTTTTCCGCCACCGCGTCGATCCGCCTTTGCGTGCTGTCACTCAGGTGGTCGTCGGGCCGCTCAAGCGCCTTGTTCATGATCTGGTTGTAGTGCATCGCGTGCCGGGTTTCGAAGTTGGCCAGCGTGATGTAATTGTGCATCTGCGTCTGATGCTCCAGCACCATCAGGGCCACGATGTCGCTGCCCGGCCGAGCATAGGGTGACGTGTCGACCAGCCCCTGCAGATCCGTGCGGTTCGCGCCGCTCTCCAGGTCCAGTTGATCCGCTTCCCGCGGATTGCGGACAATCGCGTTGCCCATGTGCCGCAGGTCGCCGTGCGTGCCGGTGACGTACCAGCCGCCCCAGCGTTCCTTGAACGGGCTGCTGTGGCTGGTGGTGAAGGTGCCCGATCCCAGGATCGGTCGCCCGCCCGCGTCGGGATAAACGGAGCGGACCAGATGGCCGGGCACGCCTTGAGTGCGCGACGAGGCGTGGCAGGTCAGGCATTGGCCGCGGTCGCGGACGAACAGCGGGCGGTCCGTGGGCTGTTGTTCCAGAGTGTAAAACACAGCGCCCTGTTCGGGATCGACCGCGGAGATTTCCAGCACGTCGCCAAACTGTACCCAGCCGACGTACGCGTCGTCACTGAAGTAGACGGCCCGCGGCCGATGCGGCGAAATCTTGCGGAGCTGGAAGCTGGTTTGCGTGAAGACCAGCATCTGGGACGAAGCGGGCACACCCAGCGCCTCGAGCACACTCGGCAGATAACCCAGCCGCTCGTCATACTTCAGTTGCTTCTGGCCGGCATCAAGCTGCTGCTGCAATCGCGCCACGGGGTCGTGGACCGGCGCGGTGCCGTAGTCGATTGGCGGCGCCTCGAACTGCAGTTGGCCCAGCGCCACCTGCCCGCCGAGCAACCATGTGGCCAAGACCGCAATCATCCCACCGAAACTACGACTCATCGCCCCCTCCCCCGCGTAGCATGGGCTTCCAGCCCGTGTCCCCAGTAGCATGGGCTTCCAGCCCGTGTCGCCCCTTACCAACCGCTTCCACCGCGATTCCCATCTTCCACGCAGAACGACTCTCCGCCCCTCACCACCCGCTTCCAACCTCACGCCACCAACTCCCTGTAACCTAACCAATTCAAATCGGATGTCAAGCTCCATTTTAATTCCCCCGACTTCCGGCGGCCTCCCGGCATTCCTCGCCGCTCGCTCGCCGCGTCGTGTCCGGCTGGTTACGATAGCGGCTGCAGCAGGCCATTCCCCAATTTCTTTCAGCAGGACCGATCCCATGCCTCCCCGCCCTGAACGTTCAGAACGCCTGAGTGTCCGCCGCGGCCGAATCTCTCGCCGTTCGTTTCTGGGGACTACGGCGGCGCTGGTGGCCGGGCCGCTGGCGGCTCCGCGGATTCATGCTTCGGACAAGGCGGGCAGTCGCCTGCCGGCGGTGGGCCAGGGGGAGCACACTTACGAATGCCAGCACGACTGGGGCCTGGACTCGCTGCCGGCCGGAGCGCATTACGGCAATGCCTCGCACGGCGTGACGATTGACGAGTCGGGGTTGATCTACATTACGCACTACGGCGACCCGGGTTCGATTTTTGTGTTCGACGCCGATGGCCGGTTTGTCAAGTCGCTGGGTGACTTTCACCAGTTGCCGGCGGGCCAGGACAAGCGAAGCGCCCGCGGGCACGGGATCGATATCCGGAAGGAGGGCAACGAGGAGTTTCTTTACCTGTCGGCCAGCGATGCGGCGTTGGACTTCGTCAAGATCAACCTGCGGGGCGAGCTGGTGTGGCGCAAGGGGAAGGAGCGACTGCACGAGGACAGCGGCCGGTATCTGCCGGGAGTGGCGTATCGCCCGACGAATGCAAGTTTCTCGCCGGATGGCGGCTACTTCCTGGGGGACGGCTATGGCAGCAACCTGATCCACCAGTACGACCGGGACGACAAGTACGTGCGCACGATCGGCGGGACGGGCGAGGCGGACGGCCAGTTCCGGACGCCGCATGGCCAATGGCTGGACGATCGGGACGGAGTGCCGAAGCTGGTGGTGGCGGACCGGGCCAACCAGCGGTTGCAGTGGTTCGACATGCAGGGCCGGCACCTGCAATCGCTGGGCGGCTTTCTCTTTCCGGCCGACATCGACGTGCGGGGCGAGCTGCTGCTGGTGCCCGATTTGCATTGCCGAGTGACCTTGCTGGACAAGGACAACCGGGTGATCGTGCATCTGGGCGATGACGAAGCCTGGCGAGCCGAAGCTCTGGAGGGATTCAAGATGCGGAACCAGCGTCCGCGGTGGCAGCCCGGCAAGTTCGTCCATCCGCACGACGCCTGTTTCGACCGCGACGGCAACATTTTCGTGACCGAATGGGTGAACACCGGGCGGGTGACCCGGCTGCGGAAGGTTTCCTAGACGGCGGCCGGCGCTGAGGCGATCGGCGACCGCTAGGCGAACAGTTCCCGGATCGGTTGGCCGAATGGCAGCACGGGTTGCGGGCGGCCGGCCGGGGTCAGGTAGGCCCGCTGGGTGTCGACGCCCAGGTGGTGGTAGATCGTGGCCAGCACGTCCTGCGGCGTCTTGGGATTGTCGCGGGGGAAAGCGCCTTTGCTGTCCGACGCCCCGACCACTCGCCCGCCCTGCACGCCGCCGCCGGCGATCGCGGCGCTGAACACGTTCGGATAGTGGTCGCGTCCGGCGTTGTTATTCACGCGCGGCGTCCGCCCGAACTCGCCCCACGCCACGACCAGCGTGCTGTCCATCAGCCCGCGCTGGTCCAGGTCCTCGATCAGCGCCGAATACGCCTGGTCGAAGCGGGGCAGGAAGCCGCGGCGGAGCGAATCGAAACCCAGGACGTGCGTATCCCACCACCGCAGATCGACGGTCACCAGCCGCACGCCCGCTTCGACCAGTCGCCGGGCGAGCAGGATCCGCTGGCTCCAGGCCGGAGCGCCGCAGCGGTCGGCGGCGCCCGGATCGAAGGCCGGCATGAAGCCGTACCGCTGGCGGACCGCTTCCGGTTCGCTGTCCAGGTCGAACGCTCGCTGAGCGGCGGGCGAGCTGAGGATCTGCCAGGCCTGGTGGCCGAAGCGGTCCAGGGCCCGCATATCGCCCCGCGCGTCCAGCTCGCTGCGCAGCCGGTCCAGGCTGCCGAGCAGATCGCGGCGCGTGGTCAGCCGGTCGACGGTCAGCCCGCTGGCCAGCTCGAAATTCGGCAACCGGAACGGCCCGCCGCTGGCCGGATCGGCCTGAGTCTCGAACGGCTTGTAGGCCACTCCCAGGTGCGCCGCCCCGGTGCCGGGCACCATCCGCGGGATCATCACGTACGAGGGCAATTCGGGGGTGAGATGTCCAAGCTGCTCGGCCACGATCGACCCGCAACTGGGCATCACGTTTTCGTCCGGGCTGAGCCCCGGCGGGTAGCCGGTAAAGCAGATCTGGTCGCCGGCCGAGTGCCCCGCGTTATCGTGGTACAGGCTGCGGATGATCGACCAGCGGTCCATGACGCGGCCGCACTGAGGCAGCATGTCGGTCAGTTGGATGCCGGGAACGCAAGTGGACGCCGTGCCGAACTCGCCGCGAATCTCGGCCGGCTGGTCCGGCTTGGGGTCCCACATGTCGATATGGCTGGGCCCGCCCCGCATCCAGAGGATGATCACCGAGTTGCCGCGTTTGGCCGTTTCGACTGTTCCGCGTGCCTCGCCGCGGAGCAGTTCCGCCAGCGAGAGCCCGGTGGCGCCCAGCAGTCCAGCCTGGAGGAAGCCGCGGCGATGCAACCTCTGTTGCCGCTGAAAACCGCGACACGTGCGCCGCGGGCTGGCGAAGTCCGACATGGGAGTTAATCCTCAAGGTGCGAGCCGCCGTTGCGTTTCGACCGATCAAGATTGCTTTATACAATCAGCGGAACTCGCCGGCAAACGCAAACCACGCAAAACGGGGCTTTGGCTGGTGCCTTCGGTAGCCGTTCCTCCCCCCACTTCAAATCCCGCCGGCTTGCCCGGCGGATCGTTCGGCTTCCCAATACAATGCCCGCCGCGCCCTCGCCCTTCGAATGCGGTCGTGCAGTTTATAAGTTGTTTTTCTGATGGGATTTGGCGATATGACCGACGGAAACGTGGACAGCCTGGGCTCCGGCGAACGTTCCCCCTGGAAATCCCTTTGGCCCCCTCCCCGGCTTCCGGGGAGGGCTGGGGAGGGGCCTGCGGGGCTGACGACGACAACGCGACGCACGGCGACCGGGAAAGAGAAAGAGATTTTAAGTTGCCGAGGCCGAAACGAATCCGCACTGGGCCTCGCGAGGCTGCGGTAAGTGGCCGCTCGGCAACCGATGGTGACTCCCAGCGACAGGAGACGTTGAGTCTGCAAGGGCTCATCACGCGGAGCGAGATGACTATTTTTCCCAAACTCGCCATCCGGCCAAATCGACCCCAGAGGTCAATAGTCAGAGGTCGCGCGGATACTGGCAGTTCGCGGGAGTGGCACCAGACGGAAGTGGACCCGCGTATTTCCTCATCGCGAGGGACGGGTTTCGAAGCGAGATTCGATCCGTGGGAGCCCGAAACAAGCAACTTGAGGCTTTCCAAGTTCCAGAGATCCTGCGGAATCCGAGTGGAATCTGGAAGGGCTTAAAGCGTGATCGGGAAAGGAGCGAATGGACGATTTAGGCGGGGTTTCCATCTGGCAAGTACTTGAAGGATCCGAGTCTCGGGGAACCCGTTAAGCCAGGCCAGGTGTTCGTAGTTTACATTCGCGAGAGGCGAGCGAAGGGCGGACAGTATATCATTGATTACTGGGAGTACGTTCTGGCCGACGCGGACGGGCTCCCCGAGGATCACCATACTCGTTACGAGAGAGCATTATGGCTGCGAAGGGGACAAGCGAACTCGACTTCCTGAAATCCTTGGAGCGGGACCTGGCCGAGAACAGCCAGCCGTTCGTGCCTCGTCCTTTCTACAGTGCCACGGCCGACGTGCTGTTTTTCTACGCCCGTGACGTGCCGTCGTATGCCAAGCGGCTGAATAGTTTCATCACGGTGATCCTGGCGGACAGCGATCACAGCCTGGCAGGGGTGAAGATCAAGAGTATCAAGCGGCTGATGGCGGCGTTGAACGAGCTGGGAAAGGATTGTCGAATTGCCCTTTTCGATGACCGCGTCAAGCTGGGCATCCTCATCACACTGGCCCGCGTCGCGCCGCTGGAGAACCAGGAACTGGCGGATCTTGAATCGGCGCTCGACCAGTTCAAAGATGTGGAAATCGACAAGGCAGAGCTGGTCGGCGCGTAGCACTTAGGTTGGCAACCCTCGCCGCGGGTTCGAGCCCGCGCCGCAAGTCGATGCGAGGAAGCGGTTTTCGCGGATTCTCCCTCGCTGACGCGTCGGGCTATATGTTGCTTGGGCCGCTGACGCCATGCGCTCCGTGCCGCTCGCGCAGCCTTTCCCCGGCGTCCGCCTTCACTCCGGGATCTGATGTCCCATTTTGGTCCGCTTGGTGGCCAGGTACTGGGCGTTGTACTGGTTGGGAGGAGGGGCGATGGGGACCTGATCCACCACAGTCAGGTTGAAGCCCCGCAGGTTGAACGCCTCGGTCTTTTTGGGGTTGTTGGTCAGCAGGCGGATTTCGGTCAGGCCCAGGTCCTTGAGAATCTGGATGCCGATGCCGTAGTCGCGCATGTCGGCCTGGTAGCCCAGAGCGGCGTTGGCTTCGACCGTATCCAGGCCTTCGTCCTGCAGGGTGTAGGCCTTGATCTTGGCGGCCAGTCCGATGCCCCGGCCTTCCTGGGGCAGGTAGACCAGCACGCCGGTCCCTTCGCGGCCAATCATCTCCAGTGCCATCCGCAACTGGTCGCCGCAGTCGCAGCGCAGCGAAGCCAGCAAGTCGCCGGTGAAGCAACTGGAGTGCATGCGGACCAGCGGCACCCGATCGCCGCGGGCCGGATCGCCCATGACGAGTGCTACCGGTTCCTGCGATTCGTACTTGACGTCGTAGACGTAGATCTGAAAATCGCCAAACTGGGTGGGAAGATGTGCCTGAGCGATGCGGGAGACCAGCTTCTCACTGAGCCGGCGGTGGGCGATCAGTTGTTCGATCGAGATGATTTGCAGGTGGTGCCGGGCGGCCAGTTCCAGCAGTTGGTCGCGCGTGGCCCGCTCGCCGGACTCGTCCAGGATCTCGCACAGCACACCGGCGGGTGCCAGGCCCGCCATGCGTGCCAGATCGACGGCCGCTTCGGTATGGCCCGCTCGCCGCAGCACGCCGCCTTCCTTGGCCAGCAGCAGGTGGACGTGGCCGGGCCGCACGAAATCGGACGGCTTGCTGTTGGGGTCGATAATCGCTCGGACCGTAACCGACCGTTCCTCGGCGGTAATTCCGGTGCGGCTGGAGGCATGATCCAGGGGGGTGATAAACGCGGTGCCCAGGGGCGAGGTGTTGGTGGCCACGATCGGGCCCAGTTCCAGGCGGTGGCAGACGTCGGGCAGGACGGGCATGCAGAAGTCGCCGCGTCCGCTGAGCATCAGGTTGACGTTGGCGGGGGTGGCTTTTTCCGCGGCGCAGATAAAGTCGCCTTCGTTCTCGCGGTCCTCGGCATCGACGACGATGATCACCTCGCCGCGGGCGATGGCGTCGACGGCGTCGACCACCGAGGAAAACTTGCGGCTCATGGGGCTACGCTCCGGGCGTCGGGTGGGAGGGGGCAGGCGGCGGCGATATTATACATGGTAGGCGGGCGAGCCAGACAGGACAGGCGGCCGTATGAGTGAACTGGAGCGCGAGGAGTACGTGGAGCAGGCCTACCTGTTCCGGGTGTTGCGCCAGCGGTTGCCGGACAATCTGCCGTTGCAGGAGGTGCTGGGGCAGGTGCGCAGCGAGCTGCTGGCGACGACGCGGCTGCCGCTGGCGGTGGATTTTCTGCTGGCGGAGCTGAAGCATCGCGGGTTGATGGGTCCGGCGCTGCGGAAGTTGCGGCACTATTTCGCCCCTTTTCAGGCGTATCTGGTGGCGGAGTCGGAAAACGAACGGGGGCGGTTCGACATCCGCGTGGCGCTGGAAGTGTTGGAGGCGGAGGCCGAGTACCGGTCGCGGGGCGCCAGTCCGCCGGGGCTGTTTCTGTTTCAGTTCGAGACGTTATGCCGGAACCGCCTGAATTACGACCACGGCTTGACGGCCATGGCGCAGGACCCCCGGTACGACGCGGACTGGCGGGAGTGGATTCTGGCGGTTCGGCGGCAGGTCGGCCTGGTGGACCTGGCCGACCTGGTGTACGGTCGCAGCGAGCACGCGGCGAGCCGGGCGCGGGCTCGCGGGCGGGAGTTGTCCGCGGAGGCGCCGCCGATCTTGTTCGGCGAGAAGGAGGGCCAGATCGCCTTTGCCAGCCGGGGTCAGGAGCCGCTCTACCTGTTCGCCGCTCTGCAGCGCCATTTAGGGTATCCGGCCGTCCCGCGCCCCAAGCCGCCCGATGAGGCTCAACAACTGTTGCCGCAGGTGCTGCGGCGGCTGGAGCGGATCGAAACGCGGGTCAAATTGCTGGAGGACGATCAGAAGGGCGGCTTCGATCTTTCGAAGTTCTATGAGAAACCTGGGGGCTGAGCGCCATTGTCAGCCGGCGTTCAGGCGACTATTCTTAGGTAGCGCGGGCGGCGCGTGACTCCACTCTGAGGTGTGCGGCGTGAATTTTCAGTTGAATCTCGACACCGAGACCGTCGAACACGCTCATCTGTCGGTGGCGACATGCGTCCAGCCGGAAACGACGTTGCGCGACCTGCTGGTGACGCTCAAGGAGGACCGGCGCGGAGCGGCGTTGATCTGCGAGCACGGCCGGCTGGTGGGGATTATCACCGAGCGTGACGTGCTGCGATTGATGGCCGCCGGCCACATGGACCTGGACGGAGCGGTCGGTTCCGTCATGGTCCGCGACCCCGTGACGCTCGCCAGGACAGACACCGTCGGCAAGGCGATCTCGGTCATGTCCGAGGGCGGATACCGGCGGATTCCGATCGTTGATGACCAGAAGCGCCCCGTGGGGATGCTGAAAGTGTCCAGCGTGCTGCACTATCTGGTGGAGCATTTTCCGCAGGTCGTCTACACGCTCCCGCCCACTCCCGATCATGCGACGCAAAAACGAGAAGGCGCGTAACTGGATCCTGCCTGACGCGGTTGCCGATTGCCCCCCGCCCGGGCAACCGCACAATCTCCTGCTCTGGGCCGAATTGTTCTCTCTGGAAAACCACGGCGAAAACAATGTCAATTTCTACTGAAGGGCTGCCGGCTACCACCAAACACGTCATCAAGCTGGACGACGCCACCGTCCGGCTCGTCGGCGACTCCGGTGACGGCATGCAATTGCTGGGAACTCAGTTGACCAACACGTCGGCGCTGGCCGGCAACGACGTGGCGACCTTTCCCGACTTTCCGGCCGAAATCCGGGCTCCCCGCGGCACTCGCGCGGGCGTCAGCGGCTTTCAGGTCCAGTTCGCCTCGGAGGACATCTTCACGCCCGGCGACCGTCTGGACGCGCTGGTGGCGATGAATCCGGCCGCCCTGGTCACGAACCTGGGCGATCTGGACGCCGGCGGGATCCTGATCGTCAACGAGGACAGTTTCGAGGACAAGGACCTCAAGCTGGCCAACCTCAAGTCCAATCCGCTCGAAGATGGCAGCCTGGACAAGTACCACCTGTTCAAGGTGCCGATGACCGCCCTGACGCGGAAGGCGGTCGAAGAGCTGGGGTTGAGCGTCAAGATCGCCGACCGCTGCAAGAACTTCTTCGCCATGGGGCTGGTCTACTGGCTGTACGGCCGGGACCTGACCGCCACGCTGCGGTTTATCGAGTCGAAGTTCGGCAACAAGCCGGACATCGCGCTGGCCAACGAGCGGGCGTTGCGGGCCGGCTGGAACTATGGCGAGACGACCGAGGCGTTCGTGAGCAGTTTCCGGGTGGACCCGGCCAGGCTGCCGCCCGGTAATTACAACAACGTGATGGGCAACGAGTCGCTGGCTTGGGGTTTGATCACGGCCGCGCACCTCAGCGGCAAGGAGCTGTTCCTGGGTTCGTACCCGATCACTCCGGCCAGCGATATCCTGCACGAGCTGAGCAAGTACAAGAACTACGGCGTGCGGACGTTCCAGGCGGAGGACGAGATTGCCGCGATCTGCTCGGCGATCGGCGCGGCCTTCGGCGGCGCGATGGCGATTACCACGTCCAGCGGGCCGGGCATCGCACTCAAGGGCGAGGCGATGGGCCTGGCCGTGATGCTGGAACTGCCGCTGCTGATCATCAACGTGCAGCGGGGTGGACCGAGCACCGGGTTGCCGACCAAGACCGAGCAGTCGGACTTGTTCCAGGCGATCTATGGGCGCAACGGCGAGTGCCCGCTGCCGGTGGTGGCCGCCCGCAGCCCGGCCGACTGCTTCTACGTGGCCCAGGAAGCCTGGCGGTTGGCGGTGCGGTTCATGACGCCCGTCATGATCCTGTCCGACGGCTATATCGCCAACGGTTCGGAACCGTGGATGATCCCCGACGCCGAATCGCTGCCACGGATCGAGATCCAGCACCCGCCGGGAGTGGAAAACGGCGAGCAGGTGCATTTCCGGCCATACGAACGCAACGAGCGGCTGGCCCGGCCCTGGGCACTGCCTGGCACGCCCGGCCTGATGCACCGCGTCGGCGGGCTGGAGAAGGAAGACGGCACGGGCAATGTCAGCTACGATCCGGAAAACCACGAGCACATGGTCAAGACGCGGGCCCGCAAGGTGGCCCTGATCGCTCAGGATGTTCCTCCGCAAGCGGTCACCGGCCCCGAGTCGGGCGACCTGCTGGTGCTGAGTTGGGGCGGCACCTACGGCGCCTGCACGACGGCCGTGGAACGCTGCCGGCGAGCCGGTTTGTCGGTCGCCCATGCCCATCTGCGCTATCTGAATCCGTTCCCGGCCAACCTGGGCGAGATTCTGGGCCGTTACCAGAAGATTCTGATCCCCGAACTGAACATGGGCCAACTGCGGTCGATCGTTCGCGACACGTTTCTGATCGACGCCATCGGCCTGAACAAGATCAAGGGCAAGCCGTTCGCCGTGGCCGAGATCGTGGCCAAGATCAATGCCCTGTTGAAGTCCTGATGTTCGCTTGAATCATCCCAATCCAACTGCCTCCTAGCCCTCAGGTTCCCTCCAGCCATGAGCACGGAACTTCCCGTCCTGAAAGACAAAGACTACGCCAGCGACCAGGACGTCCGCTGGTGCCCCGGTTGCGGTGACTATTCGATCCTGGCCCAGATGAAGAAGGTGCTCTCGTCGATCGGCGTGCCCCGCGAGAACCTGGTGTTCGTGTCGGGCATCGGCTGCTCCAGCCGCTTCCCCTACTACATGAACACCTACGGCATCCACAGCATCCACGGGCGGGCCCCGGCCTTCGCCACCGGGCTGAAGTGCACGCGGCCCGAGCTGCAGATCTGGGTGATCACGGGCGACGGCGACGGGCTGAGCATCGGCGGCAACCACCTGATGCACTGCATCCGCCGCAACATGGACCTGAACATCGTGCTGTTCAACAACCGCATCTACGGCCTGACCAAGGGTCAGTATTCGCCCACCTCGCCGCTGGGCAAGGTGACCAAGAGCACGCCGATGGGCGTGATCGACAACCCGCTGCATCCGTTGTCGATCGCCATCGGCTGCGAAGGCACGTTCGTGGCCCGCTCGATCGACGTCAACATCAAGCACCTGGGCGAAACGCTCCGCCGGGCCGCCGAACACCGCGGGACGTCGTTCGTGGAAGTCTATCAGAACTGCAACGTGTTCAACGACGGGGCCTGGAGCTACGCCACGGACCGCGATACCAAGTCGGACACGATCATCGAACTGGAACACGGCAAGCCGCTGGTCTTCGGCAAGAACCGCGACAAGGGCATCCGGCTGAACGGCATGGATCCGGAGATTGTCGAACTGGGCAAGGGGATCAGCGAGGACGACCTGCTGTTCCACGATGAGAAAGCGGCCGAACCGAGCCTGGCGTATCTGCTGAGCCGCATGCGGCATCCGGAATTCCCGGAACCGATCGGCGTCTTCCGGGCGGTCGACAAGCCGCGGTACGATGAGGAGCTGAACCGGCAGATCGACGCGGCCCGCGCCAAACTCGGTCCCGGAGACCTGAACCGGCTGTTCAACACGGGCGATACCTGGACGGTAGCATAAATGACCATTTGCCCCCACTGCGGTTTTGAGAACATCGAGGGTGTCGACGAGTGCGCCGAATGCCGCCACTCGCTGGCCGATACCGAGGAACACGTTCCGGCGACCGAGGTGGAGCGGGCCTTGATGCACGACCAGATCGCCGTGCTCGCCTCGCGGCCGGCCATCACGGTGCCGCCGGAGACGCCCATCCGCGATGTGCTGCGACTGCTGGTGGAAAAGGAAATCGGCTGCGTGGTGATTACCCGCGATGGCAAGCTGGCGGGGATTTTCAGCGAACGCGACGCGCTGATGAAGCTGAACGTCCAGGCGGACGAACTGGGCGACGAGCCGGTTTCGCGGTTCATGACGCCCGACCCGCAAGCGCTGTCGTACAACCACAAGGTGGCCTTTGCCGTGCAGCGGATGGATCAAGGCAGCTTCCGGCACGTGCCGATCGTCACCGACGACCAGACCGTGACCGCCATCATTTCCGCCCGCGACATCATGCACTACCTGACCGAGAAGATGCGGCAGGGCGGCGCTGAGCTGTAGCAGTACGGGCCAGGGGCCAGGTCATTCCGCGGCAAAGTAGCCATCACGCTCCGCGTGGCCTGCTAAGAACAGGGTGGACTTGGTCGAGTCTTGGGGTTTGTCGATCAGGCTACTTATGCTCTGTACCCATGTTGAAGCTAAATGGCCGCGCCGGCCTCACAAGTCACTTCTGGCCCCCTCCCCGGCTTCCGGGGAGGGGTGGGGAGGGGCGCTTTCGTGCACTGCCAAACTCAACTCGCACCCGACGTATTCGCTCAACTAGCACTTGGCCACATGCAACCGGACCCTGATTGCGGCCACGAATCACTCGGAATCCGCATGGCCTGCCGTCCGTTGCGCATGTCGAGCAGTGTGTTGTCCGCTTGAAGCCCGCAGGCCCCTCCCCAACCCTCCCCGGAAGCCGGGGAGGGGGCCAGACGGATTTCAATGCTTCCGCTCCCCGCTTCGAGGCCCGGCGCTCACGGTTGCGACGGTCCCCGGTTTGGCGAATAATGACTTCGGGGGTTCTGGCACCGTCTGGGGCCAGCGTCGCGCCGCCAGGGGAACCAGCCGAGGCCGCATGCAAGCCGACGTTGCTCAAATCGATACCAAGATCGAGGTGGTCACGCCCGAGAACATCGCCTTTCACTACCAGGTGGCCGGGCCAGCTCGCCGGGCGATGGCGTTCCTGATCGACCTGGTGATCCGGCTGGGCATTCTGTTCGGCGTGGGCTGCCTGACGGCCGTGTTTGGCATCGTGGCCGGTGGCGTCGCCATCCTGGGTTACCTGATCGCCTATTTCCTGCTGGACTGGTTTTACGGGGCGTTGTTCGAAACGTTCATGAACGGCCAGACGCCCGGCAAGCGGGTGCTGGGCATTCGGGTGCTGACGGTGGACGGGCAGCCGATCAACGGGTTGCAGGCCGTGATCCGCAACGTGTTGCGGTCGGTCGACCTGATGCCCGTTCTGTCGCTGGAGATGTTCGGCATCCCGGCGCCGATGTACATCATTCCCACGTTCATGGTGGGGCTGGTGATCATGGCCACGAACCGGCGTTTTCAACGGCTGGGAGATCTGGTCTGCCGGACGATGGTGGTGATGGAGGAGCGGCAATGGCTGGCCGGCGTGGCCCGGCTGGACGATCCGCGGGCGATGCGGCTGGCGGATTACCTGCCGGCCGACTTTCAGATCACTCGGACGTTGGCTCAGGCGCTGGCCCACTACGTCGAGCGGCGGGGGTATTATTCGGAAGCTCGCCGGCGCGAGGTGGCTCGGCACCTGGGCGAGCCGCTGCTGCGGCAGTTCGGCTTGCCACACGACACGAGCCACGACTTGCTGCTGTGCGCGCTCTACTACCGGGCCTTCGTGGCCGACGTGGGGGACGAAGCGCGGCGGAAAGTACGGCAGGGCGAATCTCCGTTCGGGCCGCCCGACGCCACCGCAGCGGCCGCGGCCGCCGGCCAGTTTCCGCGAACCTGGCCCTTGCCGCAGCAACAGATGGTGACGCTGCCGCCGGCGGCCGGCCCGGACGCGGCGCGAATCTTGTAACCGTGAGCCAAGCGAGTCGCTGATGAAGGTCGCCGAACTGCTGGAGAAACGCCGCGAGAACTGGCTGCAACTGGAGCAGTTCTGCGAGCAGATGAAGGGGCGCCGCCTGGCGTCGCTGGGAGCGGCCAACATCAGCCGCTTCGCGGCGTTGTACCGGGCGGCCTGCGCCGACCTGGCGCTGGCCGATTCCTACCAGTTGCCGCCGAACACGGTGCAGTACCTGCACCGGCTGGTGGGCCGGGCGCACAACCAGCTCTACCGCAGCCGCAAGTTCGACCTGACGTCGTGGCTGATCGTGCTGCTGTTCGAAGTGCCTCAGCGGGTGTTCAACGACCGCTGCGTGCAGTTGATGTTCTGCATTTTCTGGGGCACCTTCGTCCTGTCGGCCGCGCTGGCCTACTCGAAACAGTTGTGGCCCGACTATGCCGAACAGATGCTGACCAGCGCTCAGATCGAGTCGCTGGAGGAGAACTTCAAGAACCCGATCGCCGGCCGCCCCTCGGAGGCGAACTTCGTGATGGCCGGGTTCTACATCCAGCACAACACGAGCATCGGGCTGCGGTGCTTCGCCGGCGGATTGCTGGTCGTGCCGGGGCTGTTCATCACCCTGTTCAACGCCGCCTTCCTGGGCGCGGCGTTCGGCTACATGGCCCGTCCCGACGTGGCGGCGGGAACGAATTTCCTGCACTTCGTCACGGCGCACGGCCCGTTCGAGCTGACGGCGATCGTGCTGTCGGCCGGAGCCGGCTTGCGGCTGGGCGTCTCCTGGCTCAAGACCAACGGGCTGACCCGCGAAGCGTCGCTCAGCAAGACGGCCGAGGAAGCGATGCCGATCATGGGCGCGGCGATGGTGATGTTCTTTCTGGCCGCGATGATCGAAGGCTTCCTCTCGCCGTCGGCCGCTCCGTACTGGGTCAAGGCCACCGTGGCCGTGTTGTCCAGCGGCATGTTGATGTTCTACTTCATTGTGCTGGGCATCCCCAGGAGACCATCCAATGCAGTTGGATAGGACCCGGATTGCCGTCCGCGAACGGGGGACCATGGAGCTGCTGGATATTTCCTGGCACGTGCTGCGGTGCTACGGGCGCCCGCTGCTGCTGACCATGCTGCTGGGCGTGCTGCCGCTGCTGGCCTTGAACCACCTGCTGCTGGGCTGGCTGCTGACGGGCGTCGAGTTTCGCAGCACGTGGTCGCTGGAGGAAGCGGGAAACGTCGTGCGATACGTCTGGAACATGAGCCTGCTGGTGTTCATCGAAGCGCCGCTGGCCTCGATTGCCGCCACGGCCTTTCTGGGGCAGGCGGTGTTCCTGGAGCAGCCCAAGCTGCGGCAGTTGCTGCGCGAGCTGCTGCCGCTGGCGCCGGCCCTGGCCTGGTGCCACCTGGTGGTGCGGGGCGTCTTGCCGGCCTGGTTGCTGTTGGCCATGGCCCGCGGGTCGCAGGAGTACACGGGTTGGGAAGCGCTGCTGATCCTGCTGGCCATGTACGCCATGGGCTTGCGGGCCTTCCGTCCGTACATCAACGAGATCGCCATCCTGGAGCGCCTGCCGCTGTGGAAGTCGCGGCAGGCCCCGATGACGCTCGGCCGGCGCAGCGCGCTGCTGCACAACCCGTCGGGCGCCGACCTGCTGGCCCGCTGGCTGTGTGCCGCACTGGTCGCTTGCCTGCTGGTGCTGGGCGTGTACGGAGTCTGCCTGTTCCTGTCGGGTGTGTTGCTGAACCAATGGCGGCCGACGCCTCTGCTGCTGCTGCTTGCCTTGCCGCTGTCGATGTGGTTCGTGGTCGGCTACATCGGCGTGCTGCGGTTCATGAGCTACCTGGACTTGCGGATCCGGCACGAGGGCTGGGAAGTGGAATTGCGGCTGCGGGCCGAGGCGGCTCGCCTGGCGAGCAGGCTGGTATGAACATGCGGCAAAAGAATCTGGACTTTGTCGCCTTTCGCTCCGCGAAAGTAGCGTTTGTCGCCTTTCGCTCCGCGAAAGTAGCGGGCATCAAAGGCCACGTTTCGCCTCGAAGTTACGTCCTCGCCTGCCTCACGCTACTAACCTGCCTGATGTTGCCGACCGTGCTGCTGGCCGACGACGCGAATCCGGTCGAGTCGGCTGGCCGGTCGCTGCGCCGCGCGCAGCGGTTTCCCTGGTACGACGCGCAGCGGGACGAGCTGCGGCGAGTGGATGTGGCGCCGCGCCGCGACTCGGCCGCCGCCAACCGCGATTCGACCTGGGAGGAAGACGACGCGAGCACGACCAGCAACTGGCAGTTCAATTTCTCCGGGCTGCCGGACCTGTTCTGGTCGATCATGCAAGGACTGGCCTGGACGCTGCTGGCGGCCCTGCTGATCGGTTTGACCGCGCTGCTGGTCTGGGCCTTCATGCGCAGCGAGGGGCGGTGGGGCGGCGGCGATGGGACCGAGCTGAGCGTTCACCGGGCCAGCGACGTCGACCGCGTGGAAAGCCTGCCGTTTCAGCTCAAGCGGCCCCAGTCCGATTTGCTGGCCGAAGCCCGCCGGCACTACGAAGCGGGCAACTATGGCGAGGCGATCATCTATCTGTTCAGCTACCAGTTGGTGCAGTTGGACAAGCAGCAGTTGATTCACTTGACCAAGGGCAAGACCAACCGGCAGTACCTGCGCGAGATCCGCCGCCGGCCGGTGCTGAGCGGGCTGCTGGAGAACACGATGGTCGCCTTTGAGGACGTCTTCTTCGGGCACCACGCGCTGGAACGCGAGCGGTTTGAAACCTGCTGGCGGGGCCTGGACCAGTTCCACCAGCAGATCGAGCAGGCCACGTCATGACGGATCACCGGAGTGCCAATCGGAATGTTCACCG
>JAGFJK010000003.1 GCA_024102795.1 Pirellulaceae bacterium | reverse complement strand
TCCGGCGGACCGCCGGACTGATCGGGCGGGCCGTTGGCCCGGGAGAACCCGATTGAGGACAATCGGGCTACACAGTTGGTGGAGCGATTGTCCTCAATCGCTCATCCGGCGGACCGCCGGACTGGTCGGGCGGGCCGTTGGCCCCGAAGAACCCGATTGAGGACAATCGGGCTACACTAGAGGACGACGATCATGCAGGAATTCGCCAGGCATCTGCGGGGGACGATCGAAAACTTCCGCGCCGCACGCGCGTACCGGCGGCGGCTGGCCGAACAGGGACCGCCGCCCACGGCCGACGCGGAGGGGCGGGAGATCGCGCTGCTGGTGTCCACGTACCAGCGGCCAGAGCACCTGCGTCGCTGCCTGGCTTCGATTGCCGGGCAGGAGGGTGTGCGCGGCAAGATGGAAGTGGTGGTCACCGACGACGGCTCGCAAGATGAAACGCACCTGATCGTCCGCCAGTTCGCCGCTCGCGCGCGGTTCCGAGTGCAGTGGACCACGCATCCGCACGAGACGTTTCAGTTGGCGCGGTGCCGCAACGAGGGAGTCCGGGCCAGCACGGCGCCGTACCTGTTATTCCTGGACGGCGACTGCGTGTTGCCGCCCGACCACGTGGCCCGGCATCTGGCGTTCCGCCGACCGGGAGTTGTCGTGGCGGGCGATTGCTGCCGGCTGGACGAGCAGATTTCGAGCAGCATGACGCTCGACGTGGTCTGCGACGGCGCCTACATGGAATGGGCGAGCGACGCGGAGCGCCGGCGGCTGGCCGACCGCCATCGGCGCGTCGGGCTGTACGATTGGTTTCGGCACCCGACCAAGCCGATGCTGGTGGGCAACAACGTGGGTGTCTGGCGAGCCGACTACGAACTGGTGAACGGGTACGACGAGAACTTCGAAGGCTGGGGCTGCGAGGACGATGACCTGGGCTACCGCCTGCGTGCCGCGGGTTTGCGGATCGCGTCGATCCTGCACCTGACCTGCACGTATCATATCTGGCATCCGACCGACGTCACGTTCCCCCGCACCTGGCGCGAAGGTGCAAACGTTTCCTACTTGAAGCGGGAAGAACGGCCGATCCGCTGCAGCAAGGGGCTGATCGGAGGCCAGCTTGGCAGCCCGCTGCCGATGCGTCGGGCAGCGTAACGCGAACCGCCGGACAGCCATCGTCTGGTAGTCCAGCCGAGCGATCCACTGTGCCCCATTTCGGAAGCCGCCTCCATGCCTGGCCTGCCTGTGTCCGCTTATGCCGAGGTGTTCGAGCCGCTCCGCGGTCGCCGCATCGGCTATGTCCGACCCTTGGGCAACGTGGGCGACCGGCTGATCGAATGGGCGACGGAACAACTGCTGGACACTTACGGCATCGATTGGGTCGACTGGACTCCGGCAACCGCGCCGGAAGTGGACGAGCTGGTGTTTGGCGGCGGCGGCAACATGGGAGCACACTATCGGGCGAACTGGGATCTGCGCACGCGGTGCCTGCAATCGGGCTTGCCCGTGACGATCCTGCCGCAGTCGTTTTTGGGCGAGGAGCCGCGAGCGTATAAGCGAGTGTTCGTTCGTGAGCGGGCCAGTTGGCCGTTCTGTCCCGCAGCCGTGCTGGCCCCGGATCTGGCCCTGGGCCTGCGGATCGCGACCTACCCGCCTCCCAAGCGCGAGCTGGGTTTGATGTTGCGCGTGGACAAGGAGAATCGCGTCCGGCGGCCGTGGTTCTGCCGCGATCCGGTGGAATTGTGCCGGACGCCAAGGCAGTACCTGGAGCTGGCGGCGCGTTACGAGCGGATCGTAACCGATCGATTGCACTTTGCCGTCTGCGGCCTGCTGCTGGGACGCGATACGACGATTCTGCCGAACGCCTATCACAAGAACCGCGGCATGTACGAAACGTGGTTGGCGGACCTGGGATGCCACTTCGCCGAAACGCCGGCCGAGGCGCTGCGCCGCGCGGGCTGGCGTTCCAGGTGGTTGCCGGCGGCCTGAAGGCGAACCGCTAAGGCCGCGGCGGCCAGGGAAAAAACGGGCTCGTTCGCCGCATGTATTCGGCATAGCCCGGCTTGCTGGTCCGCAGCGTCGATTCGAGCAGTCGCACGCCAGAAACCCGCATCAGCAGCCACGACATCAACAGCGGGCTGACGACCGTCCACCACGGCGAGCCGCCGGACCAGGCCACCAGGAACAGCCCCCACCAGACCAGGAAATCCCCAAAATAGTTCGGATGCCGCGTGTAACGCCACAAGCCTCGGTCCAGAACCTGACCGCGGTTTTCGGGCCGGGATTTGAATCGCGCCAGTTGCCAGTCGCCAAGACTTTCAAACGCCAGACCGGACAGCCACAACGCCGCGCCCGCCGCATCCAGCCAACTCAGCCCGGCCCCCGCTCGTCCACCCATTTGCAAGGGCAGCGACACGATCCACATCACGAGGCCTTGCAGGAGGAAGACCACCGGCAGGCTGACCCACCAGAAACTGCCGCCGAACCGCTCCCGCATCGCCCGGTACCGGTAGTCCTCCCCCTTGCCCAGGTTCCGCCACGCCAGGTAACCAGCCAGCCGCAGCCCCCAGACCGTGGTCAGAACGACCAGCAACCAGCCGCGTGACGCGGGCGGCCAGCCGCTCAGCAGGCCGAGCCAGCTCACCAGCACAAAGCCCAAGCCCCAGAAAATGTCCACGATGCTGGCGTCCACCAACTTCAGGCTCAGCAGCCAGAGCAACGTGACGCACAGGGCAATGACCCCGGCGCTTACGGCCAGCAAAACGGGCAGGTCCACGATAGGCTCCACGCGGATTCAGGTTGTGACTTTGGCTTCGCTACTATAATACCCGCGTTTCAAGTGGCGGCCGTGCCCATCGCAGTCCTCTCAGCGTCGGAAGTCGAACCATGCGTATCGGATTGATGATCCTGTTCAGTGCGATCCTGGTATCGATGTTGGCGGTCACCACGTATGCTTCACTGGACCGGGGCGTTTGGGAAGTAGGCCGGGAACTGCTGTCCGACCGCTGGTTCCAGGCCACGCTCTGCGACGCCTACTTCGGCTTCCTGACGTTCTATGTCTGGGTGGCGTACCGCGAACGCCACTGGGGTGGACGGTTGCTCTGGCTGGCGTTGATCATGACACTGGGCAACATCGCCATGGCGGTTTACATGTTGCTGCGGTTGTGGCAACTGCGGCCGGGCGAGGGTTGGCGGGAACTGCTGCTGCGGCCCGGCGAGTTGTAACGCGGGGACTTGCCAGGGGGTGCCCGGCAGTTATCGTGTGTCGGGCCGGCCCACCCAGAGCCCTGCGGCCAACAGGAGAACGACGATGAACCTGATCGAGGCGGCGGAACGATCGCTGATCCCCGACAGCCTGGTGCGGATCGGCATCCGCCAACTGCTGAGCCGCCGAATTCGCGAGGAGTCCGCCGTGGACTGTGAGGTGAGCTGCCGGCGGAAGACAGAGCTGATCGAGCAGTTGCGGCAGAGTCCGCTGGCCCTGGAGACCGACAAGGCCAACCAGCAGCACTACGAACTGCCGGCGGAATTCTTCGCGACGGTACTGGGTCCGCAACTGAAATACAGTTGCTGTCTGTTCCCCGATGCGGCGACCAGTCTGGCTGACGCGGAATCCCGGATGCTCGATCTGACCTGCGAGCGAGCGGACCTGGCCGACGGCATGGAGATTCTGGAATTGGGCTGCGGCTGGGGTTCGCTCACCACCTGGATGGCTCGCCGCTACCCGCACAGCCGGATCGTGGCCGTGTCCAATTCGCGGGGCCAGCGGCAGTTCATCGAAGGTCGATGTCGAGAACGGGGCCTGGACAACGTCCGGGTGGTCACGGCCGACATGCGGGAGTTCGAGATCGACCAGCAGTTCGACCGCGTGGTATCGGTGGAGATGTTCGAGCACATGCGGAACTACCGTCTGTTGCTCGATCGGATCGCCGGCTGGCTGCATCCCGGCGGCAAATTGTTCACGCACGTTTTCTGTCATCGGGAACTGGCGTACCTGTTCGAGACGGAAGGCACGGACAACTGGATGGGGCGGCACTTCTTCACCGGCGGTATCATGCCTTCGGAGGATTTACTGCTGCACTTCCAGGATCGGCTGGTGATCGATCGGCACTGGCGAGTCAGCGGGATGCACTACTTCCGGACGTGCGAGGCCTGGCTGGAACGGCTGGACCGGCAGCGGGACCGCCTTCTGCCGCTGATGGCCGCCACGTACGGTCAATCGCAGGCCCGCGTGGCGCTGCAGCGCTGGCGAATGTTCTTCATGGCCTGCGCGGAGCTGTTCCGCTACGACCACGGTAACCAGTGGTTTGTCGCGCACTACTTGTTCGAGCAGCGTGCGGCTGGCACTCGTTCGGCTGCCGAGCGGAGTACCGCGGAGGCGATTCGAGTTACGTAGCACGGGCTCAATCATGTAGCTCGGGCTCAATCACGTCGCAACGTCCCGCGTACGCTGTGGGAACTCAAGCGGCACCGGCGAGCCCTCAGGCGGCATCCGGGTTGCCTCGTGCCGTTTTGTTGTGGATGAATTCCCGGATCGAGTCCGCGGCCGCGATCCCGTCGGCGTGCAACTGTCCCAGCGTGGCACGCGGCCGTGGCGGCGGCGGGCAGACCAGCAGCACCTGGCCGGCTTGCCTTCGCGCCCGCCGGACGGCACTTCGCAGGCGCCACTGCTTGCACGCGTAGTAGGCCGAGATGCGGGGCGATGCCGCCAACGCGGCGGCCGCCAAATCCGCGGCCCAGTGCCGCAGGAACGATGCCTGGGGCCGCGTGTTGAGGATCACGACCAGCCGCTCTTCCCGTCGATCGTCCAGCAGCCTGGTGAAGCCCGGGCCGCGAATGGCCGAGTCCAACAGCCCGCCGCGAGTCGGACCACAGTAGAAGGGAAAGCAGTTCAAAGCGCAGCGGATCACTTCCAGCGGTTCGTCGGCCTGGCGCAGATCCAGGTGCTGGTAGGCACCGGTCCGGCGCTCCAGGACCTCGGCGTGCACCGCCAGGGCCGACTGCTTCAGTTGATTGGAGATCTCAGGTGTCAGCCGCCGCATGACCGCCAGCACGTGGTCGATATCGACGATGGCGGGAACCGCTCGCGCCTGGTTCGTCTCGCGGCCGGCCAGCCGATTGCGGATCCTGGCGGCCAAGGTCGGCCACAAGTTCTCGCGGCGGATCAGCCGGGCCGTCTCGTGCTGAAAGATCTCCAGTCCGCGATGCGTGTGGCCGGTCGCCAGGAAGGCGGCATTCAAACAGCCAATCGACGAACCGTACAGAGTGAACTGGTCGGTGGCGAGTTGGCCCTGTTGCAGACAGTCTTGCAGGCCCTGAGCCACACCCGCGCCGAACACACCTCGCAGGCCTCCCGGACCGAACCAGATGTTGCACGGTGCAGCCGACATGCCAGACTCCGCGTCGTCCTTCACACCGGGACCTTGCCTGTGCGGAGCAACACGCAGCCGTGGCTCAGCACGTCGGGCCGATAGCCCGGTCCGCCAGCACCCACCGACGGCAAGGCCACCAATGCGCCAGGCGGGAGCTGGTCCTGGACCTGGGCCATGGCCAGCGGAATCGATGCCGACACGGTGTTGCCCGCCCGTTCGAAGCAGTTCCAGACCTCGACGGGACCGGCCAGTCGCCGCGCGAGTTCCGCACGCAGGGCGTCCATGATCAACCCGTTGGCCTGATGCGGCACCACGTGCAGCGGGCCCTGGCCCTGCCAGGCGGTACTTTCCGGCCCGTCGACGCGATCGTTGTCGGGGTTGTCCTCGTTCCCCGGACCGACCGGGTCGCCGTGTGAGCATACCTTGTCGGTCCGCACGGCGCGCGACAGACTGGCGGCCACCGCTTCGGCCAGGATCACCGGAGCGCGTTTGAACAGCAGAAAGCCGCGGCGTCCCGGCATGCTCATGCATTCCGTCGTGCCCGGGCGCACCTGGCCCCAGGGATCCCAGGAGTCGTCGACCGGCAGCTTCTGAATCAACTGGTTGTCGTCGGCAACCTCGCCGGCCCAGGCATCCAGGATTGCGGCGGGAGGGCGATCGGCCGCCGGTTGAACCAGGACTGCCGCGGCGCCGTCCGCGAACAGCTTGGACGCCTGGCCGCGGGCCCGCTGCTGATCGGCCAGGTTGCCGTCGGCCGGTTCCCAGTTGATGTTGGGGCTGATGATTTCCGCCGTGACGATGGCCACCGGCCGTTGGGAATCACGGCATAGTGCACGGGCCACGGCGGTAGCGGCGGGAAAGCCACTGCAGGCGCGTTCGATCCCCACGCCGCGCGCGGTGGTCCTCAACCGCTCGACCAGCCGCTGGGCCTCCGGCTGCACCTGGACCAACCGGCTGGACAACACCACCGCGGCCCAGTCTTGCGGACCCACTTCGGTCACTCGTGCCAGTTTCCGCAAGGCGGCCTCGGCAAGGTCCCCAACGCCCACACCGCGACGGGCGATCAGGCGGCTGACCACACCGTACCGCTGGCCGTCCACCGGCAGTTGGCCGTTCGACATCCGTTCCAGCAGCTCGGGCGCGTCGGTTTCCAGCAAGGCGACGAAAGGTCCCAACCCGGTCTCGCCGCCGGGATCGTCAATCGCTCCCATGGCCTTCAAGCTCCAGAACCAGATCCGGCCGGCGACAACTGGGCCTGGTCAGCAGAATCTGCGACACGCCGATCAGCCGTTCGCGAAAGCCGGCCTCGCAGTAGCAGAGGTAGTAATGCCATGTTCGGATGAACCGTTCGTCGAAACCCAGGCCGCGCACCTGGTCGATCCGGTGCCAGAACGCGGCCCGCCAGCGGGCCAATGTCTCGGCGTAGTGCGATCCGAAGTCCTCGCTGTGAAACCAGCGAAAATCGGTCCGTCGCCGCAGGGCCTGCCCGATGGCCGAAAACGACGGCAGGAATCCGCCGGGAAACACGTACCGCTGGATGAAGTCCATCGACCGCCGGTAGGCATCGTAACGATGGTCCGGCATGGTGATCGCCTGCAACAGCATCATACCGTCGTCCGTCAGCAGCCGGCAGCAGGTGGCGAAGTACGAGTCGAGAAACTGTTGGCCGACCGCTTCGATCATTTCGATCGAGACCAGCTTGTCGTAGCGGCCCTGCAACTGGCGATAGTCCTGGCACAGCACGGTCACCCGATCGGTCAGTCCGGCGTTCTGGATCTGCTGGCGAGCGTATTGGAATTGCTCCGAGGAAATGGTCGTGGCGGTCACTCGGCAACCGTAGTGTCTGGCCGCGTGCAGAGCCATCCCGCCCCAGCCGCAGCCGATTTCCAGCAGATGGTCGCCCGCGGTCAGTTGCAGCTTGCGGCAGATGCGATCGTACTTGCAGCGCGAGGCTTCTTCCAGGCTGGCGGCCGCGTGCGGAAAGATGCCGCTGGAGTAGGTCATGGTGGGATCGAGAAACAAGCCGAAGAACTGGTTGCTCAGGTCATAGTGGGCGGCAATGTTGCGGCGGCTGCCCGACGGCGTGTTGCGCCGCAGCCAATGCCAGGCGGACCGCGCGGGCCGCAGCAGCCTGGCGCCGCCCCGCTCCATGCTCGCCAGCACCTCGGCATTCTGCGACAGCAGGCGGAGCAGACCTACCAGGTCGTCCGTGTCCCAGTCGCCTCGCAGGTACGACTCCGCGGCGCCCAGGCTGCCGCCCAGCACGGCCTGCCGCCAGAACTCGGGCCGGTGCACGTCCAGCGTGGCTTCCAGTCCCGGCTGCCGCCCGCCAAACTCGCGTTCCCACTTACGTTCGCACTTGCCGTGCAAGTGGCCGCCGGCCTGTCCGGCGGCTTCCCCTTCGCGCAGGCGAAGCCGGCCGCGGACCAGTCGTTCCAGGGTCGCCATCAGCAGGTGCCGACAAGCCCGGTCCAAAAGGCCGCCGGCCGAGTTTCGGCGGGTCACCTGACGAGTGTCTCGGAGCGGCCGGGCGCGGACGAGGGCGAGCGTGTCTTGGGGTGGGAGTACGTCGGGCATCGTTTCATCCACAAGCGAAAGGCTTCGAAGTAAATGGCCGCCAGGATCCCCGCCGGTTGCAGCGGGTAGCGCCACGCCATCCGGCGCAGGGTGGGCCGGTCCAGCTCGCGCCGCCGCATCACGAGGCCAGCTTGAAAGAACCGGTCGCCCGCCCGCGAATTCGAAATCCGCACCCGCAGTTGGTCAGCCGGCAGGTGCAAAGTCCACTCATAATCCAGCCGCATGTCCATGAACGGCGACACATGAAACGTCTTGGCGTGAGTGAAACGCAGCTCGCTGCTGGGCTCCACGCGATTGCCTTCCCACAGCACGTAGCAGTGCTGCTCGCCCCACGGCGTGTTGTTCACTTCAGCCACCGCGCACTGCAGGTCGCTCCCCGATGGGTCGAAACAGTAGAACATGTTCAGCGGGCTGAAGTAGCGTCCCAGCGACCTCAGTTGCGTCAGCAGCCGGATCGGGCCGCCAGGCTCCATCCCCGTCCGCTCCCGCACCAGTTGGCGGACAGCGGACGCCAGGTCGCCCGCGTGGCCCAGCAGGTGGTCCTGGTGCTGAAACGAGAGCCCGGCCGAGTGATTGCCGGAAACAAGTTCGGGCACCAGCCGCGGCAACTCGTCCAGGTCCAGGTACGCCATGAACAGCCGATAGCGAAAACCGTGGTTTACCGGACGCTCGCGCCGATGCCAGACACGACCTTCGTAGAGGCAACTGTGCATGAATCCAGGTTCTTTCCAAAGGCTCTGGCGACGGCCAGCGCGCTGTTGACTCCGTCCTCGTGAAAGCCGTAGCCCCAGTACGCTCCGCAGTACCACGTACGGCGGCGGCCGTTGAGCTGGTCATGGCGTTGCTGCGCGGCGGGTGAACCGAGATTGTACGCCGGATGAGCGAATTCGAAGTGCCGCAAGATTCGCCGTGGATCAATCCGGCCGTCGGGCCCGTCCACGGGATTCAGCGTCAGCAGGATCGGCGACGGCGAATCCAGCCCCTGCAACCGGCTCAAGTCGTACGTCACCGAAACCGGGCGGTCGAGCGAATCCGCCACGCGATAGTTCCAACTGGCCCAGGCCCGCCGGCGCCGAGGCAACTGGCTGGTATCCGTGTGCAGCACGGCTTCGTTCTTCTGGTATGGAAAGGCCGACAGCAGCTCCCGCTCCTGCCGGTCCGCGTCTCCCAACATCCGCAGCACCTGGTCGGCGTGCGCGGCGAACACTACCTGGTCGAACCGTTCGGCTTCGCCGCCCGCGGGCCAGATTGCCACGTGGTCGTCGTGCCGTTCGACCCGCTCCACCGGCGTGCCCAACCGCAGGCCGCTGCCGAGCGGCGCGAGCAGCTTACGCAGATACGTGCGGGCCCCGCCAGGGATCGTTTTCCACTGGGGGCGGTCCCGCAGTTGCAGCAATCCATGATTCTGGAAAAATGCCACCAGGAACCGGGCCGGAAACTCCAGCAACCGGCTGGGACGGCAGGACCAGATCGCGGCGGCCATCGGCACCAGGTACTGGTCGATGAACAGTCGGCCGTAACGCCGCTGGCTCAGATACTCCCCCATCGTCGGACCCGGACATTCGCCCGCCAGCAGCTCCAGCGACTGGCGATTGAACCGCAGGATGTCGCGTAACAGTCCGTAGAACGCCGGTCGCCACAGGTTGCGGCGCTGAGCGAACAGGCCGTTCAAACTGCTGCCCTGGTATTCCAGTCCCGTCCGCTGGCAACAGACACTGAAACTCATGTCGCTGTCCCGCGCCGAAACTTCCAACTGCCGCAGCAGGCGGCAGAAGTTCGGATACGTCCGCTGGTTGAACACCATGAAACCCGTGTCCACCGCATACTGCTGGCCGAACGCCGTGAAGTCTACCGTGCAGGTGTGACCGCCTGGTTGATCCTGAGCTTCGAACAGTTGCACTTCGTGATCCTGGCACAGCAGGTGGGCCGCCAGGCTGCCGCTGATGCCCGATCCAATCACGGCCAGTCTCATGATGCCACGGCCTCCGTTCCGGTCGCCATCGACGCGGGGGCCGGCACCTGCCGCTCGTCGCGCACTCGGGCCGGAACACCCTTCAGCTCCCACACCAGGCCGAGCCAGGAAAGGGCGACAAGAAGATAGTAGGTCAGGTCAATTTCCCACCAGTAGAACCCCTGCCGGGCCGAGGCCGGATAATGGTGATGGTTGTTGTGCCAGCCCTCGCCGAATGTCAGCAGCGCCAGCCAGAAGTTGTTGCGGCTGTCATCCCGCGTTGCATACCGCCGGCGGCCCAGCTTGTGAGCCAGCGAGTTGATCGCGAACGTGACGTGGTAGACGGCCACCGTCGAGACCAGGAATCCCCACACCAGCATCTGCCAGCCATTGACGTGCAGACCGGGAGCAACCTGGTGCAGAAATGCGCCGCTGGCGAACAGCGTGGCGCCGAGCAGTGCCGGGACAGCAAAATCGTACCGGTCGAGCAGCCGCAGTTCGGGATACTTCAGCAGGTCTTTCACCACGCGCTGGTCCGTGCGATAGTGCTCGCTGGTCATGAACCACAGCATGTGGCTCCACCAGAAACCGTGCTGGCTGGGCGAATGCACGTCCTGGTGCAGATCGGAGTGCCGGTGGTGATTGCGGTGATGAGCCGCCCACCAGATGGGACCCCGTTGAGCGGCCATGTTGCCCAGCACGGCACCGACGAACTGGAACCAGCGGGACGTCTTGAACGAGCGGTGGGCGAAATAGCGGTGATAGAATGCGGTCAGCCCGAAAACTCGGATCGCGTACATGGCCAGTCCCACGCCCGCGGCCGTCCAGCTCCAGCCGACCCAGAAAGCAGCCAGGCAAGACAGGTGCAGGAGGAAAAACGGAGTGACCCGAAACCAGGCAACCGGCGGTCGTGCGGGCGACATCTGACGTTGGCTTGCAACCACTTGGCGGGCCTTCGGTTAGCCGCAATCGGCCGCCCCGCTGCACTCGAAACACGCGAGCAGAGCGGCCAGCCAGGGATCACGCTGCGTTATAGCAAGGCGTGCCCGATTGCCAAGCACCGGCTGCCCAAGGGCTGGAGACTGCCACCTTCTGGGTGTTGGATGATTCCTGCGCCGCCCGCGATGGACAACCGGCCGCTGGCGGCTAAACAATCACATTCAACCGGCGAGCTTCGAGTCGCCGCCAGCAAACTACCAACCGGCCGTCAGGTCGAACCCAGGATGCACGCATGAACGAAGTGCCCCCGATCCGCATTCGGAAGGCGAACGAACGGCCGGTCGACTCGCGGCGCGAGTTCGTCCTGTACTGGATGGTCGCTTACCGCCGGCCGCACTGGAACTTCAGCTTGCAGCGAGCGGTCGAGTGGGCTCGCGATCTGCGCAAGCCGCTGGTCATCCTGGAGGCCCTGCGCTGCGGGTACCGCTGGGCCAGCGATCGGCTGCACGCCTTCGTGATTCAGGGCATGGCGGCGAACCAGGAAGCGCTGCAAGACCGCCAGGTGCTGTACTATCCGTACCTGGAAGCGGAGCCCGGCGCGGGGCGAGGACTGCTGGAAGCGCTGGCCGAGCGGGCCGCGGTCGTCGTCTCGGATGACTTCCCCTGCTTCTTCCTTCCGCGGATGGCGCACGCCGCGGCCGGCCGGATACCGGTCCGCTTCGAGCTGGTGGATTCGAACGGGATGCTGCCGCTGCGGGCGGCGGACAAGGTGTTCGCGCGAGCCTACGACTTTCGCCGCTTTCTGCAAAAGAACCTGCCTGCCCATTGGGGGCACGTGCCCGAAGCCGAACCGCTGGCCGACGTCCGGTTGCCGCGGCTGGTGGAGTTGCCCGCGGAAATCGCTCGCCGCTGGCCCGCGGCCGATCCGCGCGGCATCGCCGAGTGCCCGCGGCGGCTGGCCGACTTTCCCATCGACCACGCGGTCGCACCCGCGGCCACGGCAGGCGGATGGCTGGCCGCCGGGCAACGGCTGGAGCGGTTCGTCCAGGGGCTGCTCCCGGTTTATCACGAACAACGTAACCAGCCCGACCAGCCGGCGACCAGCGGACTGTCGCCGTACCTGCACTTTGGACACATCTCGGTACATCAGGTGTTTGACGAAGTGACTCGGCGCGACGGCTGGACGCCGCGCAAGGTTTCGGCCCAGGCCGATGGCAGCAGCCGTGGCTGGTGGAATGCCAGCGAACCGGTTGAGTCCTTCCTGGACGAATTGATCACCTGGCGCGAACTGGGCTACAACATGTGCTGGCAGCGCGACGACTACGATCAATACGACTCGCTGCCCGACTGGGCTCGCCAAACGCTGGCCGAACACGCCTCGGACCCTCGCCCGCAGACCTACACGCTGGAGGAGTTCGAGAGGTCCGAGACGCACGACCCGCTATGGAACGCCGCCCAGCGGCAGCTTGTCCGCGAGGGGACGATCCACAACTACCTGCGGATGCTGTGGGGCAAGAAGATTCTGCACTGGACGGCCAGCCCGCAAGAGGCGCTCGACGTGATGATCCACCTGAACAACAAGTATGCGCTGGACGGCCGCAATCCGAATTCCTACAGCGGAATCTTCTGGACGCTCGGCCGCTACGATCGGGCCTGGGGACCCGAACGGCCGATCTTTGGCAAGATCCGTTACATGAGCAGCGACAACACGGCCCGCAAAGTGAATGTGCGGCAGTATCTGCAAACGTACGGACCGGCACCGCGGCGGAGTTGAATGGACCGTGGCCCGATTCGCGGCGGACTGGGGCCCGCAATGACCTTGGCGGCGTGGTTGAACCTGGCCTGGATGACCGGCGGCTGGCCCCGGCTGCAATCGTTTCATCGGGCCGCGCGGCGAGTGGCCGATGTGCAACGCCAGGAATTGTCTCGAATCCTCTGGTGGAATCGCGATACGAACTTTGGCCAGCGACATCAGTTCAGCCGGCTGCGCGGGCCAGCCGACTTCCAGCGGGCCGTGCCGCTGGCGACCTATGACGATCTGCTGCCCGACATCCAGCGGATCGGGCAAGGCCAGCCGAACGTGCTGACCCGCGATCCGGTCGAGCTGCTCGAACCGACCAGCGGGACGACGCGCGGCGAGAAGTTGATTCCGTACACACGCTCGTTGCGGCGGCAGTTTCAGCGGGCGGTGACCGCCTGGACCGCGGACCTGCTGTGGCACCGGCCCGCGCTGCGGCGGGGCCGAGCGTACTGGTCGGTGTCGCCGGCGCTGGGACCGCCGCGCCGCT
>JAGFJK010000473.1 GCA_024102795.1 Pirellulaceae bacterium | reverse complement strand
GGCGCGGCGCGGCGTGCGTTTGGAAGGGGGCGACGGCGACGACATTCTGATCGGCGGCGTGGCGGACGACGTCTTGCTGGGCGGGCGTGGCTTTGACCTGCTGGACGCCGGCGCGGCGTTTGAACTGCTTGGCGGCGTCGCCGAGCCGGTTCAGGACAGCAGCGGCCGCGACCTGCTGGTGGGCGGCGGGGACAGCGATTTCCTGGACGGCCGCGACGACGACGATACGTTGATTGGTGACTATGACGCGGCCCTGGATCCGCCGCCGGTCGATGCGGCGCTGCGGCGCGAAGGGGCCGACGTTCTGCAGTCGCTGGGCGTTGGGCAGGTCCGCGTGTTCGCCGACAACCGGGGATTGTCCAGCGACGTGCACGGCCCGCCGGCGCTGGCCCCGCGCGACGCTCGCAACACGATCGCGATCGCCGATCCGCGCGGCGTCGTGTTCGCCGAACCGGAAGACGACCTGAGGCAAGGCGACAGCAGCGGCGAGCTGAAACTTGATGCCCGCGGGCAAACGGTGACGCTGACCGACAGAACCATCTCGCTGGCCGGCGGTCGCCCGCTGGAGTTCGGCGATGTGCAAACCATCGAAGTCCTCAACGCGACCGGAACGGTCACCATCGTGGGCACGCCGCAGAATGATGTCTGGACCATTCGCGGAGACCTGCCGAATTACTCCCTGCCGGGCGGTCCGAGCGTGAGCTTGCCGGGAGCTGCCAGCGTGGTGTTTGTCGGTGGCGGCGGCAACGATTCGCTGGTCCTGGACTATGGCGCCGGCAATCCGTTGCCTGGTACCAGTCTGCGGTTCGAGGGCGGTGCTCGCGTCGGTTTGCCGGGCAACGGGATTCGCGTGCTGGGGACAGGCGGCGAAGCGGTCGAACTGCTGGCGGCGGGCCGGTTGTGGGGCAGCGGCACGTTGCTGCTGCCGGACAAGTCGAGCCTGGTGTTCACCGACGTCGAACCGCTGGAGGTGGCGCAACTCGGCCACTTCACGCTCCGTACGCCGGGCGGACCCGATCTGATCAAAATCAATCCGGCCGCGACGGCCGGCGGCGCGACGGCCAACGTGATTTCCGGCACCGCGTCCGGGTTCGGCATGGCGGAACTGCTCGTCTCGGACGTGGCCGAGCTGACGATCGACGTGGGACACGGCGACACTCCGCGAGACCACGATCAGATCTTCGTCGATTCGGCCGGGCTGCTGGCCCGCGGACTGCGGCACGTGTCGCTGCTGGCGGGAGACGGCGACGACAGCCTGCTCTGGGACAGCCCGACGTTCGAAACGGCTGATCGGGGAACCGTCCACTTCGACGCCGGACCAGGCCGGGATACGCTACGGGCCGGCGCGAATGTTGATTTCACGCTGGACCCGTCCACGTTGAGCAGCTCCGGCGGTGGCGAGCTGCAACTGAGCGGTCTGGACGGAGACGTCGTGCAGCTCAGCGGCGGCGCGGCCGCCAATCAGTTCACGATTCGGGATTGGAGCGGCAGCGTGTTGCTGGACGGCCAGGCGCTGACCGACTCGGTGGCCGCCAGCCTGACTGGTGGCACGCTATCGACCGTCGACGGGCTGCAGTTGTCCGGGACGCTGATCACGAGTGCGGCGTCGAGTTCCGCGCGGGTCGAGGGCCTGATCGAGTTGCCGGTAACTCGCACGTTTCAAGTGGCCAATGGCGGAGCGGCCGACGATCTGGTCGTGTCGGCCGTGCTGAGCGGTGCCGGCGGATTGACCAAGCAGGGGACTGGCCTGTTGCGGCTGGTGGCGGATAACTCCTACCGCGGTGTGACCACGGTAGGCGCGGGCACGCTGCTGGTGCTCGGCAGTCAGCCCAGCAGTCCGGTGTTGGTGAATCAAGGGACGCTGGGTGGCACGGGGCGTTTGGGCATCACGACGGTCGCGGGCGGCGTCCTGGCGCCTGGAGACAACGGCGCCGGCATCCTGGAGTTGCAAGGCGGGTTGACGTTGGAGTCGAGCGGAACGTTGGCTCTCGACGTGCGAGGTACGTTGCCGGGACAATTGCACGACCAGTTGCGGGTGGAAGGTCCCGTGTCGCTCGGCAACAGCCGGCTGCTGGTCAGCTCGACGTTCTTCCTGTCCGGTGTCGGCACCTCGCTGACGTTGATCGACAACGACCGGGCCGACAGCGTGCAGGGCACGTTCGCCGGGCTGCCGGAGGGCACTCTGCTGAATCTGAACCGCCGCAACTTCCGGATCAGCTATCGCGGCGGCGACGGCAACGATGTCACGCTGACGCACGTCAATACGCCATCGGCGTTCGCCCAGCGGATGGTCACGACGCCGGTGGACGAGAACGGCGTCGTGCTGCTGACCGGGATGATTGTCGAAGAGGATCCGCTGGACGACTTCCGGCTGGTGATCGACTGGGGCGACGGTTCGGACGTGGAGCAGCACCTGTTCCCGGCCGGGACGATCGAGGTCACGTTAAGTCACGTGTACGCGGACAACCTGGCAGGCGGCGGCAGCTACGTCGTGGATCTGGACTGGCGGGATCCGCACGGCGGCGGCAATCATGACCAATTGCTGGCCGAAGTCAACAACGTGGCACCGAGCGTAGCGATCGAGGGGCCGGCGAGCGGCGTTCGCGGGCAATCGCGGCTCTTTGAGTTTCAGGCCGAAGACCCGTCGCCCGTGGATCAGCAGGGCGAGTTCCAGTGGACGGTTGCCTGGGGCGACGGTTCCACGAGCACCTTTGTTGGCTCGTCGCAGGTCGAACGGGAACACCGCTACGCGCAGTTGGGAACCTACCTGGTGCAAGCCTGGGCCGTGGATAAGGACGGCGGGCAGAGCCCGGCTGGTTCACGGGCGATCGAGATCCTTGCCGCCGATCTGCAGGATGGCGTGCTGGTGGTGGGCGGGACATCGGCTCGCGACGTGATTCTGGTGCGTCCGGTGGATGATTCCGGCACGGTGTCGGTGCGAGTGAACCATCTGCGATTGGGTGAATACCAGCCGGCGGAGATCGTGGTCTATGCTCAGGACGGCCACGATACGGTGATCCTGCAGTCGGGACGCTACGAGGGCAAATTCGTGCCGCTGGCGGTGCCCGCCGTGTTGTTTGGCGGCGAGGGGCACGACCGGCTGCTGGCCACGGGCAGCGTGGCCGACAATCTGCTGGTGGGAGGCGGCGGGCAAGACCTGATCCGCGACGGCGACGGCCGCGATATTTTGTTCGGCGGCGGTGATCGCGACCTGCTGCTGGCCAGTGGCGAGTCCGATTTGCTCTGGGGCGGCTGGACGCCGTACGACGACGATTTGCCGTCCCTCCGCCTGCTGGCGGCCGAATGGAATCGCCGCGACGTGCCGCTGGCGGACCGGCAGGCTCATTTGCGTGGTGAGCTGCCGGGTGGAGCCAACGGAGGCGTGCAGTTGCACGACACCGCGCTGGTGGACGACGGCCAGTTGGACTGGCTGCTGGGGGATGAGCGGGAGGATTGGCTGCTGGCGGCAGCGGGCGACGTCGCGCCTCGGCGGGGCCGGTCAGGGCTCTGAACGACCGGTTGTTGGTTGACACCCGCCGCCCAGATGTGACAATTGGCTGCAGGCGATGGCGGCTCCGGAGTACCACCGGCGCCATTTTCGGGCAGCGGCGCGAGGCGCGACGTGGACGGCACGCAACCGGTCGAGGAATTGCACGATCTGCGGATGCGGGTCGCCGAACTGGAGGCGATGCGTGAGGAGTGGCAGCAGGCCAAGGCCGGGCATTACGACGCCGAGGAACGGCTGCGGACGTTTTTCGCCTATGCGCCCGAAGCCTTGGTGATGCTGGACGCCGAGACCGGGCGGTTCATCGAGGTGAACCCCAAGGCGGAAGCGATATTCGGCCGGCCGGCCGAGGAGCTGACGCGGGTCGGACCGTTCGACCTGAGCCCCGAATACCAGCCCGACGGCCGGCTGTCGCGCGAGGCGGGTCAATGCGTGATCCAGGCCGCGCTGCAGGGCGAGGCGCCCGTCTTCGAATGGTGGCACACGAACGCCCAGGGCGAACAGTTCCCCTGCGAGGTGCGGCTGGTCCGCATGCCTTGGGGCCAGCGGAATGTGCTGCGGGGCAGCATTACCGAGATCAGCGATCGCAAGCAGTTGCGGCTGTTCGAGCTGGGCCGGGCCCAGGTGTTGGAAAGCGTGGCTCGCGGCGCCCCGCTGCCCGACGTGCTGCAGACGCTGGCCCGGACGATCGAGGATCTGCTGCCGGGCATGATGTGCTCGGTGCTGCTGCTGGACGCCGAGGGGCAGTGCCTGCTGGACGGCGCGGGACCGAGTCTGCCGGAGTTTTATCGCCAGGCGGTGCACGGCTTGCGGATTGGCCCCGGAGTCGGTTCCTGCGGCACATCCGCGCACACCGGCCAGCGGGTGATTGTGGCCGATGTGCTGGAACACCCCTACTGGGCTGATTTCCGCGAGCTCGCACGGCAGGCCGGCTTTCGCGCGTGCTGGTCCGAACCGATCGTGTCGCTCGACTCGCACGTGCTGGGCACGTTTGCCATGTACTTTCGGCAGCCGCGGCAACCGGTGCGGGTGGAGTTGGACATCATCGAAATCGGGGCCCAACTGGCGGCGGTTGCCATCGAGCACGATCGGACCAAGGAAAGGCTGCGGGCGGCCAACGAGTCGCTGGAAAGGCGGGTCGCGGAGCGGACCAAGGAGCTGGCCGCGGCCAATCGCGAGCTGGAGCGGAGCAACGATGAGCTGCGGCAGTTCGCCTACATCGCCTCGCACGATCTGCAGGAACCAATCCGCATGGTGTCGTGCTTCGGGCAACTGTTGCGGTCCCGGCACTCCGAGCAGTTGGACGACGAGGCCCGCCAGTGGCTTGACTTCGTCATCGAGGGCGGGCATCGGATGCAGGAGCTGATCAATGACCTGCTGGACTATTCCCGCGTCGATGGCCAGGCTCGGCCCTTTCAAGCCGTGCCGCTGGCCCGTGTGCTGGAGCATGTGCAGGCCAACCTGCGCTCGTCCATCCGTGACACGGGCGCCGTGATCACGCATGACGAATTGCCGGTCGTGGTGGCGGACAAGCCGCAGTTGATCCAGTTGTTACAGAACCTGGTGGCCAACGCCATCAAATTTCACGAAACTGGACCGCCGCGAGTGCACCTGTCCGCCACGCGTGCTGATGATTGCTGGCAAGTGAGTGTGCGGGATCAGGGGATTGGGATCGATCCCAGATACCACGAACGCATCTTCGACTTCTTCAAGCGGCTGCATGGCCGCGACCGGTTTCCAGGTACCGGCATCGGGCTGGCCATCTGCCGCCGGGTGGTCGAACGGCATGGCGGGCGGATCTGGGTCGAGTCGCAGCCGGGGCAGGGAAGCACGTTCCATTTCACCTTGCCGATGAGGGAAGCGCCGTGAGCACAGCGCATTCGACTGGCGAAGGCTACGACGTCCTGCTGGTGGAGGACAGCCGCGGCGATGCCCTGCTGGTGAATAGAGCGTTTGAGGAGGGACAGGCTGGCACGCGGCTGCACGTGGCCGTGGATGGCGAGGCGGCACTGGCGTTCTTGCGGCAGGAAGGTCCCCACACCGCGGCACCGCGACCCGACCTGATCCTATTGGACCTGAACCTGCCTGGCATGGACGGTCGCGAGGTGCTGGCCACGATCAAGGCCGATGCGTCGCTGCGCCGCATCCCGGTGGTCGTGCTGACCAGCTCGCAGTCGGAGGACGACGTCAGGAATTGTTACAACCTGCACGCCAACGCGTACATGCCCAAGACATCCAGTTTCGACGGCCTGATCAGCTTGACGCGAGCCATCCGCGGCTACTGGCTGTCGGCCGTCAAGCTGCCTCCCAAGTAGCCGTGCTTGCGACGCTGGCGACGTGAGTCGTGGGCCAGGGTCGTCCGACACGTGCCATAGGTAGCCCGACGCGTCAGCGAGGGAGACCCGAGTAAAGTCTTTCCGCGCTTCGCCATCGAGCTACATCAGCTCGAATTCCCCTCGCTGCCAGGCATCCAGGAAATGATGGTTGCTTTCCAGCAGTCCGGGCAGGTCGCGGATCTGGCCGGGCGTCAGCCAATGGTACGAGGCGACCTCGGCCGGGTTGGGCACCAGCGGCTCGTCGAGCTCCAGCTCGGCCAGCCACCAACCGAGCTCGACATTCCAGGAAGTGACGCTTTGCCACAGGCGGCGGACGGGGGTCACCCGCACCGACAGTTCTTCGCGCAGTTCCCGGCACAGCGCTTCCTCGTCGCGCTCGCCCGGTTCGATGCCGCCTCCGGGAAAGCAATACGCGCCGGGGGCCCGCACATGCAGCGAACGGCGGATCACCAGCAATTCCTCGCGCCGGCGAATGACGGCCACCGCGCCGCGGCGCCGGGCTGGGGTCGCTGGGTCGCTTGGGGAGGCGCGGTGGGGCATATGCGGGTCCGTGGACAGCGATGGCGACAAGGGACCAGGTTCAGCATGACGCGATCGGGGCTATGCTTGGAAGGGAGCCGGAAACCCATTATAATCGGGGAACTATACATTTGTACCAAGGAACCCACTGGTCGCGCAGTGCTCATGGACGTTTTCGCTCCTCACGACCTGCCTGCCGCCTCCGACCCAAAAGCCGCCCCCGACTTGCAGGCAGCGCCCGACTTGCAGGCGGCCCTCGCAAGGTTTGGCTTGCGCGAGTTTCGGCCGGGCCAGCAGGACGTGATTTCGACCGTGTTGGCCGGGCACGACTGCCTGTGTATCATGCCGACGGGCGGCGGCAAGAGCCTATGTTATCAGTTGCCGTCGGTGGTCCGCCACGGCGTGACGCTCGTGGTTTCGCCGCTGATCGCGCTGATGAAGGACCAGGTGGACGGGTTGCAGGCCTTGGGGTTGCGGGCCACGTTCGTCAACAGTTCGTTGGCGGCGGGCGAGCAGCGACAGCGGCTGGAGGGGATGGCGGCCGGGCACTACGACCTGGTGTATATCGCTCCGGAGCGGTTGCGCAACGCCCGCTTCCTGGAGGCGATCCGCGAGACGCGGATCCAACTGCTGGCGGTGGACGAGGCGCATTGCATCAGCGAATGGGGACATGATTTCCGGCCCGATTATCAGCGGCTGGGACTGTTCCGCAAACGGCTGGGGTTTCCGCAGACCATTGCCTTGACGGCGACCGCGACGCCGACGGTCCGCGAGGACGTGGTGCGGGCCCTGGAACTGCGGGAACCGAAGACCTTTGTAACCGGGTTCGCTCGTCCCAATCTGCGGTTCGAAGTCGCCTCGCCTCCGAATGCCCGTGACAAGGACGAACTGCTGCTGGACTTCCTGCAGCGCACGCCCGGAGCGGGGATCATCTACGCGGCCACGCGGAAGCGGTGCGAGGAGCTGGCCGACCGCGTGGGTCTGGAGCTGGCCGGACAGCCGGTGCCTCGCAAAGTGGGCATCTACCACGCGGGCCTGCTGCCGGACGAGCGGCGGCAGGTGCAAGAGCGGTTCATGTCGGATGAGTTGTCGCTGGTGGTCGCCACGAACGCCTTCGGGATGGGCATCGACAAGCCGGACTTGCGGTTCGTGATTCATTACAACATGCCGCGCAGTCTGGAAGCGTACTATCAGGAGGCGGGGCGCGCGGGGCGGGACGCCCGGCCGTCGACCTGTCTGCTGCTGTACAGTCCGGGTGACCGCTACGTGCAGGAGTTCTTCATCGAGAACGCTTATCCAGCTCGCGGCACCGTGGCCGCCGTGTACGAGTTTCTGCGGAGGGTCGACAGCGACCCGATTGAGATCACGCTGGAATCGCTCAAGGAACGTCTGCAACTGCCGGTCGGCTCGGAGGGCGTGGGCGCATGCGAGCAGTTGCTGGAGAAATGCGGCGCGCTGGAACGGCTCGATTCCCAGGACAACGACGCCTCGGTCAAGATCGACAGCGACCTGCCGACGCTGGTCGATCTGCTGCCCCGCGAAGCGCGGGTCCAGCGCAGGGTGCTCCGGGCGGTGGAACGGATCGTCGGCGAGCGGCGGTTCGAGCGGGTGTATTTCGCGCCCAGGCTGCTGATGCGCCAGTTGGAGCTGGATCGCGAGGCCTTGAACCGCGCGCTGCGGGAGTTGAACAAGCTGAAGGCGTTCGACTACGTGCCGCCGTTCCGTGGCCGGGCCGTGCACATGCGCTGCCCCGACGTGCCGTTCGACAAACTGGAAATCGACTTTGCCGAACTGGAGCGGCGGAAGGCGGCGGAATACGACAAGCTGGAACGCGTGATCCGCTATGCCCGCTCCACCCGCTGCCGGCAACTGGAAGTGCTGGAATATTTTGGCGATCCGTCGCGGACCCGGTGCGGCAGTTGCGACAACTGCGGAGGAGACCACGCGGGTGTCGACCTGGATGGCGTCGATGACCAGGGCACCGAGGCGGTGCTGGAGGCCGTCCGCATGGCGCTCAGCGGAGTCGCTCGGCTGCGCGGACGCTATGGCCGGCAACTCGTCACGCAGATGCTTTGGGGCTCGAAGGCCAGCAAGATCAAGAAGCTGAAGCTGGACCAGTTGAGCACGTTCGGGTTGCTGTCCCATCTGCAGCAGCACGAGGTGGGCGAGCTGATCGATGCGCTGATCAAGGCCGAACTGATCGCCCAGGTGGACGTGGACCGCTTCCGCCCTGTGCTGAAGCTGACCGACCAGGGGCAGGAGGTGATGCGCGGCATCCGGCCGCTGGACCATCGTTTCGCCTTGCCCGCCGAACTGCTGGCCCGGCTCGTAGGCTCGGTCCGCCGGCCATCGTCCGCGGGGCCATCGTCCGCGGGGCCATCGTCCGCGGGGCCGGCGGTGACTGCCGCTTCGTCCGCGCCAGCGGCGGGCAGGCCGGGGACGCCGCTCGTGGCGACCACGTCGAAACCCGACGCCTTGCCGAGCACTATCGCCCAGGTGCCCGCCCCTGAGCGGCCCGCACACTACTGGACGTGGCGGCTGGCCGAGGCCGGCTTTTCGCGCGCCGAGTGCGCCGTGATCCGGGGCCTGGACGGACCGACGATCGACGAACACCTGCGGTTGGCCGAACACGATCAGCGCTGCGACGGCGAGCGGTATCCGGGTCGCAAGGCTTGATCGCGCGTGGCAACGTCTTGTTGAGTGGCAGTCGCAGGCAGTCCGCTGACGCCGTTGCCGGAACGAGCCGCGGCACGCGCCGGCGCGGCACTGGCAGCTAGCTGGCCGGCAATCCGGGCGCCGAGTGGCTCATTCGTGCCGCGGCCCTGCGACCGTCCGCGGCCGCGAGCGCTCGGAAGATCTGTTCGCAATACGCGGGCGAATCGTACGGTCCCTGGATGAACACCGGCCGGCCGTTACGCCCATACTCGAACGTGGTGTCGCACTGGCTGGAGTCGACATCGGCCAGGATCAGCTTCCCCTTGGCGTAATCGGCGTGGGGAGGAATACCAAGGTCGGCGGCGTACTGCACGGCGCCTTCGATCAGCTTTTTGGCCTCGGCCGGTTCCATGTGCAGCACCGGTTGACCATCGAAGAGCTTCTGGTAGACCTTGGCCTCGTACGCGCTGCGGGGCATGATGTTGTAAAACACGTCCTTCACGCCCAGGCAGAACACATCCAGCAGGAAACCGGCGACGGCCACCGGGCCGTTGGGAAACTGCCGGCTGACGATCACGTTGCCCATGCCCTGATCCCAGATGTCGCCGCGCACGCAGCAATGCAGGAACGGGACGTTCTCGATGTGTTGCATCCGGGTCCGGAAGTCGAATCGGTCGAATGGCTTGAGGTCCTGCCGCCGAGCCTTCTGCTTGGCCTTCTTCCGTTCCACCTTCTTCTGCCGTTGGCGTAGATCAAGGGCCATGGTTCGCTCCATCCAGGTTGTGCTCACTGGCGGTGACCAGTTTGCCCTCAGCCGGTTGGTTCGAGCCACACGCAGTGGTGACCGCGGCGCGGTGATCGAGGATCGATCCGAGTCTCGGTCGTGAACTGTAAGCAAGTCGCCCCGATGCACAATCTCAATTTGCCGGCCTGCGAGCGGAGACTACGCCGTTCGCATCGTGGAGAGCGGGCTGGTCCGTGACCACAACCAACAAAGTGGCCATCGTGCGAGCCCCCCAGGGACGGACCGCGTTGGTGACGCCTGGCGCGATGGTTGGCGTGCGCGGGCGAGCTCGCAGGACGAAGAGATCGCGAGTTCCTTCAGAGGTTGATCGACCGCGGTAAGTGGCCGGGGAAGTCAGGGGGAACCGGCAGGTCGCGGGTTGCGGTCGGGATGTGCAACTGAGGAGCGCCCAGGGCAGGCTGGCCCGGCAAAGGCTGGCCTGCCGCGCTCGACGAACTAAGCCAGGAGCTTACGTGCGAGCTGGCCGCAGCCGCCAGCAGTCCCACGAGCAGAACGAGGACGCCGGCGTTGACGGCGCCGGTCAGCAGTCGTGCTGCGGGGGGCGGCAGAGGTGGTTTGTCTGGGGTTCCGACCACGATTCGCTCTCCAACCAGGGACGAGGACAAGACGCTATGAAGTGAACTGCGCGCTGCCTCTACGTATCCAGTCGAAAATCGCCACCGTTTGTCACGCCCTCCCAGGCCCGATCCAGGCCGTCCACGCTATTCGTGCCCCGGCCGCAGATCTTTGGGGAGCGCGAACCATTTGGCTGGCCGGCGAGCGCTGGAAGAGAACGGGCGCCGCTTACCCGGACTGCAACCGGCCCCCAGAGGCATGGTTCATTGCGGGCGCAGCCAGAGGCCCGTCACCACCCGCCCGTGGGAGGGCTCGTTGCCAACTGACAACTGTCCTCAGACCGCCTCTTCGCAACCCGGCAGATGGACCACGTTCAACGTGGCGCAGTGTGGTCCGCCTTGTTGGCGGCTGAGCGATTCGCAGGGGATGAGGACCACTTCCCATGACGGCAGGAGCCGCTTGTAGGTCGCGACGGCCAGTGCTTCGATGCTGCGGTCCTGTTGGGGGTACGACGGTACGAGCAGCCTGCCGTTGGCAAACACGACGTTCGTGTAGGACCGCCAGACGCCGTCGTCATGAGGCAGCATCGGCACTCGATGCACTTGCAGCGGACCGCGACTGGTGGAGAGGCCACTCAACCGCCTGGCATTTCCTTCCAGGACCCGCTGATTGACCGAGTCGACATCACGGGGGAACTCCCCCACCACAACCTGATCCACGTCGGTGAAGGTGGCGAACATGTCAACATGCCCGGTGGCTTCTCCCAGCAACGGTTCCAGATAGACGACCTGGTTGAAACCGAAATAGTCTTGCAACGACCGGGTAACGTCCGCTTCGTCCAGCCCGTGGAGCCGCTGGTTCGCGCGCGACGTGTCGCTGGTGGTGAGGCACAGTCCCTCGCCGTTGCTGAGCAGATTGCCGCCTTCCAGGGTCAATTGGAGCGGCTCGCAGCGCATCTGCCAGGAATCGGCCAGGATTCGCGGCACGCGATCGTCCGCGGGGATGCGGTCCCAATAGATCGTATCGACGACCATATGTTGGCCCGCGGCGGAGGGGATCACGATCGGCCCATAATCGCGGATCCACGGGTACCTGATGTCGGCCACGACGAACTGCAGACTCTCGTCGGGGACGCCGCTGTCGCGCAGCGTGGCACGAGCCCGTTGTTCGGTTTCCGGGTTCGAGACGACCAGCAGGATCCGCAGTTGCTCGTGAAGGGCGGCCAGGATTGCCACCAGCGCGCGGCTGTCCTTGTCGGTGAGTTCCTTGTTCCAGGCCATGAGCATCCCGGCCTGTGGTTCGAATTCGGCTGGCATCGGCCGAGCGGCCAGGTTGCCGTTCCGATTCCAGGTCCCCCAGACCCCCGCCGCGGCACCGCCGACGATGGCCGTCGCCGCTCCGATGCTGGTCGCCAGCAGACGGCGGCGAGACCAGGCGGCGCGCGGGGGCGCCAGGCGACTTACGGCAATGGGATCTCCCCAGTTGGAAACAGGCATGATCGAACGCCTCCTGAGTGAGGAATCTCGGCGGAGGCCGGCAGAGTTACCGAATCGCCGACGATAGTGAGCGAGATTCCAGCCTGACACTGGCGGGCCGGCCACTGCCGCACGGCCCGATTTGAGGGGCTCATTCGGCCGAGCCCCTACAGTGACTCACGGGACGAGGCCGGAGAATCCACAGGCTTTCCCGGACTTTCTCGCTTCAAGGTCGGAGACAAACGCCTGTCAGTGGCTGCCAGTCAAGACTTGTTTCCGGGAAAACGCCCGGAAAATAGCGCCGGAACGCACTTGTCGTGGACCCGTGCGAAGAACCCTGGAATCGCATGCGTCCTCCGCTCCCATGGCGGCCGGCTTTCGCCCGGTGTCGGGATCGAAGCTGGGAACCGCCGATGGCGGATCGCTGATCGCTGGTCGCTGGTCGCTGGTCGCTGATTGCAAATTGCAAATTGCAAATTGCAAATTGGGGTGTCGAGATTGAGGCTTGGATGATGATGGTAAACAGAGCGGTCTGATGAAGTGGGATGAGTTGGCGGACCGGATGCTGGAGTTTTCCGCGCGGATTGGCAAGGTCGTCGACGCTCTGCCGGAGTCGCGGCTGGGCAGACACATCGCAGGTCAGTTGGTCCGCTGCGGCACGTCGGCCGCACCGAATTACGAAGAGGGATGCGCGGCCGAAAGTCGAAGAGACTTCATCCATAAGTTGCGCATTGTCTTGAAGGAACTGCGAGACTCTCGTTGCTGGCTGCGGTTGATTTTGAAGTCCGAGCTTTTGCCTGAAGCTCGTCTGGGCTGCCTGCTAGACGAAGCCACTCAATTGTGCAATATCATTGCCCAGTCCATCTTAACCGCACGCAACAACGAACAATCTGCCCGCAAACCACGCCGCCAGCCTCCAACAGCGCAATCGCCGGCTTCTCCCTAGATCCCTCTTCATTCTTCAATTTGCAATTTGCAATTTGCAATCTCCCACTCGCACAACGCGCGTCCACTACTCAGCAGCTCGCTTCGCCACCAAACTCGCCCTCCGGTGACAAACGGCTGTCAGTGGCTGCGGATCAAGACTTGTTTCCGGCAAAAACGCCCGGACAATGGCGCCGGAACGCACCGGTCCTGGACCGGTGCGAAGGACTGGGGAAGCGCGTGGGAAGGACGTCGCGCCATGCTGGCCAGACTCCACACTTTTTCATTGCTGGGGATTGAGGCCTTGCCGGTGGAGGTCGAGGTGGACGTGTCGGCATGTGCGATTCCCAAGACGATCCTGGTGGGGCTGCCGGACGCGGCGGTGCGCGAGAGCACGCACCGGGTGGCGCGAGCGATCGTGAATTCGGGGTTCACTCGGCCGCACGATCGGGTGGTGATCAACCTGGCCCCGGCGAGCAGTCCACGGTTAAAGTCTGCTTCTTGACCTCGTACTGGGCATGACCGCCCTGCACGGGGACGAACTCGATGACGTGAACGGTAGACCGGGGAACAGCCTCCGTTTTGGCCCTGCGATCCCGACAGCGGTGCTCGAAATGTCGGAAAGTCAGGCGAATTTCCGCAACCACCTTCCGCAGCGCCAGAGCCTTGCGGCGGGCGTCGTCACCTCCGATTGCGCTTTGAGCCTCCTTGATCGAATTCTCAAGAATGGTCGTGGCCTCGCACGCTGCATCGAGCCGGTCCATGAGCGGGACCAACCGCTCCTTGAGTCCCTGCGCCTTGCGGTCGGCCTCAGCGATTAACTCTTCCTGTACTTCAATAGCCTCTGTCTTGCGGGGGTCCATCTCGTTCCGCCTCACCATGAGACGCTTGAGTTCCTCACGAGCCGTTTCGTAGGCAGCTTCGAGCTTGACCTGTTCGCTGGCGTAAACCTCTTCGTACAGATCAAACAAGGCTGGATACCCGACCTCGTAAGTCGAGTGGCCGCAGGCTTCAAGAAACTCCCGCATTTGCTGGATCGTGTCCATGAACTCAGCCGCTCGTTCCGTAAATCGGATCTGCAACTGATGGATCAGAGAAGGTTCGCCACCAGACTCCACGAGGGACTTCACCTCTATCCCGAGTTCGTCAAGGTAACGATCCACGTATTCCTCGATCACCGCTTGCGAGACACGGTGCAGACGACACCCGGTCGTGTTTTCCTTACCGTATTTGGCATAGGTGGTGCAGTAGTAGCTCAAGTTCCCTTGGGACCAACCACTCATCTTCTGGCCACAACGGTCGCAGATCATCAACCCGGCAAGCCAGAGGCGCTCGTCCCGCAAGCCTCGTTTGAACTCGGGCCTCCCGTTCAGGCGGGCCTGCACCTGATCGAACAGTTCCTTAGCGACAATGGCGGTCCCGGCAGGCGGGAACACCCAGTCATCCACGGGGTTCTTCCGACCAGTCAGGGGACGCCCCTTCTTCCGTGGGGGAATCAGATACTCACCGCCGACGTACCACGCATTCTTCCCATGGCTCTGCTTGCCCCAGACTGTCTGCCCCACATAGTACAAGGGGTTCTTCAGGAGCGGGAACAGGCGGGTGTGATACCAGCCCTCGCCAACCACGGGGTCGATGTGCCGCTGGTTCAGGCGTTGGCACAGCCCTCGCACTGTCCATGCGCCAGAGGCGAACAGCCTGAAGATTTCCTGCACCGTCTCGACCCGCTCCTCGATAATGCTCGGGGCAAGTTCAAGCTTCTGCCAGTCTTGCTTCTTGGGGAAAGCGTCTTTACCGTCACATCGCTCCTGCTGAGGCTCTGCCTCTCCCTTCTGCGGCGGGTAGACGATGATCCGCTCCCAGATCCCTTTCGTGGGAATCATTCTCTTGATCACGACTCGCCAGACCTCCTTGTTCGTCCGCTGGTCGAGACAGACAACATCGAAGCCGTAGGGGACGTAGCCACCCTGCCACTCGCCCTTGGCGGCATGTTCCCGCTTTCTGGAGACCTGCCGCTTGCCACGCTCCTTGAGATCAGCCGCCGAAGTGACACTGTTCACCGTCGTCTGGAGGACCGCACCCATGTCCGTGCTCGTGAGCAAACCATCCTTGCCTTGGCTGGCGTCCACAGACCAAAGCTCGCAGTCGTTCCTGCGGAAGATGGTCAGATAGTAGCCCAGTTCGTCTCTGTCGGCAGGGTCAATCCGATCTTGCGAATCGACGACCACCCAATCCCAGAGGTTGTTCTGCACGTCCTCGATGAGTTGCTGGAATTCCTTTCTCTTGTGGGCCATGTCTCGGGGATTGCGACCCTCCACATCCATGTACCACCGGGTGATCGTGACCCGGTGGCGTTCAGCCCACTTCAAGATCATCGTCCGCTGGGCCTCGGGGTTCTGGTTGCTGCGGAAGTCTTTCCCCTCGGTGTCGCCATGGCTCACTCGGACGTAGGCGCACCCTCGGGTTCCGGTTGGCTTGAGGATCATGCCGGTTGTCCCCTTTCATGTAGCTCAATTGCCCCAGAAAAACAAAAACCCCTAGCAATCCGCAGCGCAACTGCGGCTGAGTGCTAGGGGTTCACTTTTTGGCTTCTGTTTCTCGGCCCGGCGTGCCAATCCGGTGCCCAGCGTCCTAGCGTTTAACCTCGGCCCTTTAGGACGCTTGCCGAGGGGTATCTCCCCGCAAATAAGGATTTACCGCTAGTAATATACGGAAAAGGATGCTGGAAGAAAAGAGGCAAGGATGAAAAATTGATGACCGTCAGAACCGAGGTTCATGCTTCGGGAAGAACCAGTCTCCTGAACGCCTTTGGCGATTGAGGTGGCTATATCACGACAGGGCTATTTCTTGTTCGTCTTGTCGCTCTTCATGTTCTGGCGGGGGCGGTTCCAGTACGGGGACTTGCATTTCGGGCAGACTCGGGGCTCCTCTGTATTCCCTTGACGTGGCACCCAGATGTGCCCGCACCGCTCACATTGCCAACCGGATAGTTCGACTTTTGCCATGGATCGCCCCGAATACCTGAAGTCCCGGCATCTACCCAGTAAGTATATACCTTCCACTGATACACCGCAAGAAAATCCCCAGTAGGTGGTAGCAATAATAATAACACTTGCGTATAATCCTACGAGTAATTACCTATTGGTAATACCCTTCAAGGAACACCACTGCAAGGAGGTGATTGATCAGAACGGCTCCGTGAGGAGAACTTGCACATGACTACCGACCAGATGCCCGGCGACATCTACATCGTGGACCCTTTACTTGTTGAGATTGGCGAGGAGTTATCTCGCCAGCAAAGTCGCTCCACCGAGGAGATCGTGGCAATGGCGATTTCACTCCACACGCAAGGCCAACGCAGAGCGGTCGAATGCCGAAAGGTCGAGGGGGACCGTCTTGTACTGGCTCACGGCTACGTGCGGACCATGGCGGCTCGAATGGTCTGCTCTGGGTTCAAGCACACCAGCCAGAATGGGGCAGAGGTCAGGATCAAAGACAGGAGATTCAAACTGAAAGTAATCCTCGTGCCGTAGCTAGCCTGAAGGGAGAAAGACGAGAGATGCGGTTTTGAGAAGCAAAGAATGTTGTCAGCGGGATACATACCAGCATGAAAGTGATTCATTTACAAACAACGGTTCAAACGATTTTCGGTAAGCTGGATGAGCATGGCAATGTCACGCAAAAAATCCCGGTCAACATAGAAGTAAATCAGTTGACCGAAGAGACCTTCGCCAAATTGGCTCAAGAGTTGTCCAAAACGTGGGGCAAGCTCAAGGAGGATTCGTGTCCGACGCCTACCGAGTAGTAGCCAGAATCCAAGATCAAGATGATTTTCAAGCTGGTCTAACTGATGGGTACGGCCTGCGCTGGAACGATTCCACGAGCAAGTTCGAATTGGTCAGTTTCGCCAGACGTGACGAGGCTAATACGTTCACTGGGCAAGTCCATGTGAACTACAGTAGCTCCGATGAAGCCTTGAAGGTGACGTACACAGGTGGTGGAGCAGCGGCCATTGATGTCAGTGGCGGGATGTTTCACATGGAGGGTGGGACGGCCTGCCTGCTCACTACTGGGGATTTTGTCTCTTATGGGTTGGGCAAGCATGGTGACACGGATACAGAAAGCATTCGCCTTGGATGGGATTCCGGGAGTAGCAGTTATCAAATTGTGACGGAGAAGACGGGGGCAGGAAGTGTTCGTGGTTTCCGACTGACAGCAGCGGGAATGGCGGTGTTACCCAGTGCTGCGAGTGTGGTGCCGTTGACTGTGAAGGGTGTGGTTTCTCAAACCGCTAACTTGCAAGAATGGCAGAACAGTAGTGGGACAGTATTAGGGTCTTTTGCGTCAAACGGACTTATTTCTTTGGTTCCAACAGCTAATGCCGGAACTTTGTTCAGCCTTGTCCGTAGTGGTGGCGACAATTTTCAGCAATTTTTGATTCAGCATGAAAACGCTGCGACTAATAGCATTTATTTGCGATTGAATGCTTTAGCTGCCTCTGTGCCTATTTGTCTAATTGCTAACCGGACTTTTGGAGAAGGTGTCTTTTCTTACAATCGTCCGCCAGCATCGGCGTTAAGTGTGAGTGGTACTGAGTTAGTTGTAAAATCAACAAGTATTGAATCAAGAATTATTAGTAGTTCTACTTTGTATACTCCCCTTACTTTGGCAATAGATACTCAAGCGGCGTTAATTACATCACCAACAGCAACAACTACGGCAGTAGTGGTGAAGGGTGCAGCATCCCAATCAGCTAACTTACAAGAATGGCAGAACAGTAGCGGGACTGCTGGTGCTGTTATTACTGCCAATGCACAATTCAGTAATACTGGGGGTCAAGCGAATTCAGAAGTGTTTGGGGCTGGCGCAAGCGTAAGCAAGCCCGGTGGCGTTGCGTTTGGTAGGTCCGCCTCTTGTACATCAGCAGGAGGTACAAGCGATGGTGTCGCTATTGGGCGTCTAGCTGCTTCGACTGAATATGCTGGAGTTGCGATAGGCGGGAATGCTTCAGCACACCATAGCAGTGTCGCAATAGGACAAGGTAGTGTTGGCAGCGGGGTCGGAGGCGGCGTGGCACTAGGGTTGGGCGCTTATGGCATTGGAAGAGGCATCGCTATCGGAAGTAGTGCGACTACAAGCGGCAATAATATTGCCATTGGATTCAATGCCACCACTACACACGATAGCTCCATTGTTATTGGAAGATATTCGACTTCCACAGCAACAAAGCAATTCGTTGTAGGGAGCGACAATTTCAACATCTCTGCAATCTACTTTGGCAACGGTGTTGCCTCAGCTACTCCCCAAACTGTCACATACAATGCTACAGGTGGAAGTGGCACTAACATCGCTGGTGCCAATATCAACATTGCTGGCGGCAAAGGAACTGGCTCCGGTGATGGTGGCTCAATTATCTTCCAAACTGCACCGGCTGGAATATCAGGAACTACGCCGAGAAGTTTAGTTAATGTCGGTCAATTCGACACCAACTCCACAGCAGGCAATACACGCTTCCTACTCTATGATGTAGACACTGCCACCCTTCAGCGTGTTAAAGTTGGAGCCAATGGAACAGGTCCAAGTGGAACGGGCAGAGCATTATATATCGACAACGCATAAAGGAGACTTATGGCACTCACGTTTACACACAACGATAAATTTTCCCCCAGCGACACCATCAGCGCATTCGCAGTGGTAGCCGCAATGAACCTTGACTTCTCCGCACAAACAGGCAGGATCGTCTACAATATCTTCAAATCCCAAGAGGCGTTCATGGCAGGTGGGCAAATCTATGATCAGGTAGCACTGGTTCTCACCAAAGATGCACTCTCCGCAGAAGATGCACAAGGCAACCCGCTCAGTAAACAAGAAGACGGTTCCTACCAAGACTCTGAAGGCAACACCGTCCTTCCTGCCAAACTGGAACTCCCGGCCTTTGTGGATTTGGTCAGAGAGCGAATGATTGACGGGGACGATACTGGCAAGACGGTGTTCCAGATCGTGGCCGAGATCTTGTACACGAAAGGGATTCACCGAGGATTATTCCAAGATCCGGTTGATGCTGGACTACCATACTAAGGGGTGAACTATGGCTTACACGATAGCGGCAAATGCAGTTCTGGGCGCTGGCAAAACGGGTCTAACCATTGGCTATAGATTGGTGGATGTGGATGGTGTGGAGGTTCTGGCCTTCACGATCACGAATGTAACGGAGACGAGCATCGCTGGTACGTACACAGTGACGGGAGGGGTGAGCGTACCAGATGGGTTTGTGGGCAGGATCATTTGGGGAGAGAGTGGCACGGACTATGCAGAGGCTACGATTCAAGATGCTGATCATATCTTGAAGCGTGGGATGGCTCATGTGGAGGATGATGCGGACAATGACAGTTTGACGGAGCTAGTTCTTGCTGCTTTGAATGCAGCAATTTCTGGGGCGACGTTGACGGTGAAGAAGACGGATGGCAGCACGTTCAACACGCACACAGTGACCTTGGATAGTGAGGCCGTCCCCATCGTGGGAGTAGATTAACTTGAGAGACGTGTTGCGGTGGTTCCTGCATTGGTTTCATGGGCAGATCTACACCGAGGTGCCAAGCGGTGGAGCAGCCCTTGCTGGAGGCGCTACCGTTTCAGTTCACCTGAACCCGGTAGCGGGTGGTGGGGTCGTTGTATCTAGCGAGGGAACCTCAGCAGAATTTAATTATCGTTTCACTTCAACGGGTGGAGGACTGACAGGGGGAGCAGTTCACATTGGGTTGGCATTCACCAATCGGACCCGTGCAACCCACCACCGCTTCAACGTCGGCGACATCGTGTACGTCTCCAGCCCAGTCTTCGGCACCTACCGGTACATGCGCCAATGTGTCCGCAAAATGCTCTCGATCAACGGACACGACGTTTACGATGTGGCCCTCGGGTGGTATCGGGATGGAGAGATTTTGTCCGAAAACCAGTATCGAGCGTGGCTGAGAAATGGGGGCAGAGGATGACCTACAATGAAATCAGTTCAGGTGGAATAGCTGTTGGAGGCTGCGTCCTCGTTGAGAAGCTGTATCAGATCGTTACAAATTTTGGAATCGGGGACACTTTGTACAGTAGCGCCAAGGCTCGCAAGGGGAAGCTCGAAAAGGTGGTGATCAAGGTCGTCCGCATCGTTTCGAGCCGAAAGACCTTTGGCAAGCACGTTGCCTTGTACATGGACACGTTGAACGGACTGTGGAACGAAGACGAGCTTGTTCCTTACGACCGGGCCGTGGATCTGATCAACCAGTATCACTCTTTCGTGGAACTTGAACAAAGCAAGTTGCGCTGCTAGACTTGCTTTTTTGAGCCACAAAGTTGTTCGAGCTTAGTCTGCAAACTTTGTAAGGTGTGCATGTCGGCATAGAAGTGCTTGTTCCATGGATGTCCGAGATTCGTCAATACCTCTCGCAGTTCGCTCGTCAGCATCATGGCTTTGCGCATTTCATAACCCGACTGATGGATCGGACGGCCTGACTCACCTTCGGGTGCTCGTTTTTTAGGACGCAAATCAGGTGCCGATGACTGCTGCCTAGATGCGTCTGATGTGGTGGAGGGGACGCCGAGCAGGTCCGCTTCTTGTAGTGACATCGGGGCCTCCGTTGGCGTGTTGATAAATGCTTTGAACTTCATGTTCATATCTATCAGTTTGGGGCTGAAAAAATGATTGATGATTGCAGATGATTGTTACAACTTTTGGACTGAACTGTAGACGCACTTTTTATTTGACAACAATCACTTCTTTCGGTATCATAATTGCGAGACTTACACGTCTTGTCGCCAACCAATAAATATGAGCCGAGTTCATGCTGCCGAAAGGCCGTAAATATGGTGCGAGCCAAAACGTATGTGTCGAAAGACCATCGCCGCCTTGCGAGCCGATTCCATGCTGTCGAAAGACCATAGATAGGGTGCGAACCATGTGAATAATGTCGAGAGACCAGACTGCCATTGTGAGCCATTGAAAAAATGTCGAAAGACCATTAGTTTTTTGCGAACCATGTGAACAATGTCGAGAGACCATACTGCGATTGTGAGCCACTGAAATAATGCCGAAAGGCCATTCTGTGTGCGAGCCAGCGATCACATGTCGAAAGACCATTATTCCTCACTCGTCCCACGCTGTCTTCTTCTGCGTGGGACGTAGTGTCGGCTGTCCTGCTGATCTGGGGTTCCGTAGATAGCGTCGTGGAGGACTGTTTCCAAGAACCCTTCTCCAAGCTCCTCGGCACGTTCCTGAAACGCTAAATAGATCGTCGCTACCACGCTTTCCAAAGAGTATTTGGTCTGCTGCGAGGCCACTTCAAAAGCAGACTGATACAACCGCAGGAGAAGCTGTGGCCCGACACAGCTACCAGTCAATTCCCGAAACGCCGACTCCCCAACAAGGACGACAACCGCAGGTGCAGCCCGACGAACTCCTGCCATCGAACGGTGGCCACGCAAGGTATTGCCGATGAGGGCAATGTAGTACGCTTCACCTCCGTACTCTTTCGTAAGAGCACTCAGTTGAAGCCCCAACCGCCTGCCATCTCCTCCCTTTGCAGAACCAGTTTTGCTTTTCACTTGATAGAAGCGGAGGGGTCGATCTGCCAGTGGTGGCTGGATGATGTCAGAGCCGGGAAAGGGATTGGTCAAGTAATCCATAGTTTCCTGATCATCTCCACGAGGTTCGGGAATGCGCACATTCCCCCGCATGGCTCCGATGACATCTTCGTGCAGATGGCCCAACAATCCCTCAATGATCATGAGTGCCTTGTGGGCGACTGTTGCGGAGATCGTGTGTTCAAAGTCCCCTGCGCACATCAAGATCTGAGCAGCACCCAAGATATACGGGTCGAGTACGTCGCCCGGATTCCGCCCGCACCGAATGTCGTCGGCTGTTTGCGGAAAGCCACCCACCACTTCGACCACTTTGTCGCAAGTCACTCTGATCACTTCATCAGGCTTGTCGTAGGCTCGCAAAAGCTGGACTCGGTGGAGCAAGTTGGCGGCGTGCAGAGATACCGCCTGTTCAGGGACTCCATTTTGTGTCAGGATGTCGGAAAAGAAAGTGAACAGATCTTTTGAGGATTGATCGCCGAGGTACTCGGGCGGTTGTTCTGATAAATCCGGTGGTGTTGTGATGGCTATCTTGAGGTCAGACAATGCACGTGAACAAAGTTCAGCGGCATTCTTGAATTCCATCTCGAACAAGTTCTGTTGCGCAGCAACGATCCGTTGTTTGAGGGGTTCACTCAACTTGTTGAGGGAGTGGTCTGCTGGTACATTGAGCACTTGAGTGTCTACCATGATCATCTCGCCAGTAGCTAGAAAAGACTCGGTTGATCATCCTTCCGTCTAGGGCGTTTATTTCGAGCAGATGCTCGTAATCGCTTGACCGCCATGTTGATTGCGTATTCGAGGTCGAAAGCATTCTGATCTGGTTTCGAACCATCTGTTGCGGCGAGGATCGCCTTCCCGATGGCTGTTCCCAGTTGAACTGGCACGGCATTGCCGATCTGTAGATATTGCCGGTTCATTGAACCACAGAAGGTCCAGTCATCGGGGAAACCTTGTAGCCGGGCGCATTCCCTGACAGAGAGTGGGCGAATCGCCTCGGGATGACACAGGGCGCTGCCCTTCCGGTTTGCCCTACCAGTGATGGTCGGCGAAGGGGCATCCCAAGCAAGACGCCGGTAGAAACCGGTTTTGCCGCCACCAGCAGCGTGAGCGGCATCTCCGAGAGCTTTACGTTGCAATTCTTTGGGCAAGTGTCGCCAGTTGCCACCCGGTGGGACAAGGGCAAAGTATCGGGCGACATCGGGGGTGTAAACGGAATGTGGGCCGGGGTCGTCTTGTAAATCAAAGATGGCATCTCGGACGGTATGCTCTGGAGTCTGGTCGGTGGACTCTGTTCCATGTGTGGGGAATGGGAGGACTGGCGCTTTTCCTTCCCGTGAGCCGAGCATGATGAACCGGAATCGGTGCTGTGGTGCTCCGTAGTCCGCAGAATCCACGACCGACAAGCTGAGGTGATAACCAAGTCCGGTCACGTCCTTAATGATCTGACGGATGGCCGAGCCTGACAACTCATCGTCTTCCATGGGTGCGGCGCTGTCATCTGCCTTGTCGGTTCTGCCGTTGTAGGAACTGAGGTTCCATTTCTTGCCGGGTCGATCTGCGATGGGGCGATGGCGCAGAGCAGCAGTGACGATATTGGCGACGTTCTCCAGAACGAAGAACCGGGGGCGGATTTCGTTGATCAGCTTCAGGTAGATGTAGATCAGGTTGCCACGTGGATCGGAGAGGGCGGCTCGTTTTCCACCGGGCGAGAAGCTTTGGCAGGGAGGTCCGCCAACCATTAAGAAAACGTCTTTTGGGTTCTTGTGTCGCTCAAGGATGGCCTCGCTATCGAGACTGGCGATGTCCGCTTCCCAGACATCGTGGCTGGGGCGATTGTGCCGAATCGTGGCGCAGCAGAGGTCATCAAGTTCTATGGCTAGGGTCGTCTGGATGCCTGCTTGCTCCAGACCGAGATCCAGTCCCATCGCCCCTGAGAACAGGGAGATCACGGGGTCGCTTCCCTTCTGCACTTCTATCTCCAATGACCATCTGTAACATCGGTCTGCCCGCCGCTCGTGGGCTCCAGTGCGATCTTACCACATGATGAGTGAACAAGCTAGCAGGAGTAGCATCGGATGGGCTGATCAGAATGGCTTTTCGGCGATGACATAGAAGAGGTGCGGATTGTGCCGGTTCTATGAATTCTGGCATAGAAGGGAGGCTTGCTTTCCCCGAAACTTCTGGGCCAAAATTGCTGCCGAAGCGACTAAATACAGATGTGTGAACTTCAAAAAACCGAAAGATGCTTGCCTTTTTCGGCGACCGGCGTGCCGCTAGCCACACAAGATCTCAGTGCATACTCTCGAATCTCTTGCAGATCCTTGGGCGAAACGGCACGACCGAAACCCAACCTGCTTGACGATCCTCCCTGATTGTTGAAGCAGGCTGGGTTTTTTTCTTCAACCCGAATCGGGTCAAAACTCGTTCGTTTCCCCCTCGTAGATCATCTTCGCCCCAACCCGGTCCTCGCAATCTTCTGGCGTCAGAGGGCAGAATTTGCACTCCCCGAAGCTAGGGGCCTTGTGCGGCTCCTCGTCTCCGCAGATCGTCTTCATCAGTTCGGCTACCCGCTTGACGAAAACCACATCCACTTCGTCTGCGAGGATGTAGCAGTGGCCAGTCCGGTAGGCTACCATGCCGTCGAACATCACCCCGGCGAAAGCCGGGTTCGTCTTCGGCATCGCCCACATGTAGATGAGCACCTGAATCCTGTCGGACGCCTTCGGGAAGCCGGTCTTCGTGTCCACGATGAGGCCCGAGTTGCCCTTGATCGCCACCACGTCGGGCTTGCCCGAAAGGGTGCCAGACTTCCCCTTGAGGGTGAAGAGGTTCTGGTCCTCAGTATAAATTTTGTATCCCTGTTTCTCGTGTTCGGCGGCGGTCGTGCGCAGCATGGCCGAGTGGTCCATCTGCCACGAGTTCAGGTCGAAGCCGTTCGGGGGTTTGGCGGTCTGGTAGTGGGCACGGAGCCATGCTGACCAGAGGCAGGAGGATTCCCCGGCGAGGAGTTTGGTGATCCAAGAGACCCAGACATAGGGTTCAGCCCGAGCGATTGTTCGTGCGTGCATGTTCTTTTCCCTTCGCTTTGTTGAATTATTGTGTTCGATGATCGTGCTTGCGGATTCGACGGAGGGCCTTTGAGACGCCTTGTAAGCTCCAACGACACCCTCGGCTGGTTCGCCAGTTTTTCTCGTTCAGGTGGTCGGCGATCTCTTGGAGGCTAGCTCCTCGCTTGCGGAGTTCGTGTATTTCGGTTAGAATCTCAACAGTTTTGGGACTGCCAAGGACTTCGAGCCCGGTGAAATTGAGGGTGAGAGATACCGCACCATATGCGACGTTCGTTGAAACGTCGGTCGCATTTGGTGCGGCATCCGCCTCGCCATTTTCCCCCTGTTTTTCGGCAGTTTCAGCGTTCACACCCACTTCCACACGCACCCGGTCCAGTTCCCACCGAACAGGGTAGGACAACCTGCTCGTCGCCTTCTTCCACCAACAAGTGATCCTGAATCCGTACCGCTGAAGCACCTCACGGAACCCTGCTGGCGTGAACAGCAGTCCGCCTTCAAGCTTCGTCCCTTCAACTGGACTCTTCTGAAGTTCAACCAGTTCCTCCTTCGCAGCCGCTAACCATTTCTGAAAATCGAGCAACTCCTGCTCCACCTGCGGAGCCGCTTGGGACGCCTGCTCGATCTGCTCTGCTACCAGATCACGCTCCCTCTCCCATTCACCCAGCCTCTTCTCCAGTCCTCGCCTCAACGACGGCTCGCTCCCCCAGCGATCCCACCCATCTCGGATCATCTGGTCGAGATCCGTCAGCCTTCTCTTGAGCACATCAACCTTCTCCTTCGCATTCCGCCGTGGCTTAGGCGGCTGCACACTGCTCGCCCTCAATATCCGTTCGTCAATCGTCTCCACGACCTTGTTGATGACGAACGGCAGAATGTCCTTTTCCCTTACCGTCCACTGTGCGCACTGGGCCGCACCAGCGTACCGTTGACCACTTGAGCAGGTGTAGTACGTGTAACCGGCTTTCTTGCGCCCCTTCCCGACCCTCCCGAACAGGGTCTTCTTGCAGTGACCACAGATCAGCAAACTCGATAGGGCAAAGCCACATTCTCCTCGTGGACGACGCCGAGTTGACTGAGACTCAAGCCGGTGGACCTTCTCCTGCGCCATCTCCCATGTGGTCCGGTCAATCAGCCCCTCGTGCGTGTTCGTGCGCAGCAGGCCCTCGCTACTACGAACACTCTCGTCCCCATCACTCTCGACTACTTCCTCTCCCTCCAGATGGGCAAACTTCCCAGTCCTGTTCTTTCCGTAACGGGTGTCGCCCACATACGTCTCGTTTTTCACGAGGCGCTTGACGATGATGCCGTTCCACATCCTCCCCCTCGGAGACGGAATTTTCTTCTTGTTCAACTCACAAGCCAGCCAGCGATAACCCACGTCCATCGTGACAAACGACTGGAAGATCCACTGCACCGTCTCCACTTCTACTGGATCGCCGGGAATTTGCTCGAACGACCAGCCCCTCGGCACGAAGAACTTCTCCTTCCTCGGAATCAGGCGAGTCGCTCCCTGCGGGTCAATAACTCGGCGAGCCATTCCATAGGGGCACTTCTTCCCACACGCCTTCCCTGAGAGAAACGCCTTCACCTTGCCCCGAAGAACCAGAGGGCCAAGCTTGCGGGAATACTCATGCTCCTGCTCGACACGAATCGTGTCCATGATGCGACCAATGGCGGTTTCCCAATCCACCGGACCTTCTGTGATGCAGTGGAGCGTCTTCTTGGCCTCTCTCAGTCGTTGCTTGGCAAACCCTTCCTCGATAGAGTCGAGGCGACTGAAGCGGGAGCGGCTGAAAATCAACACGACTTTCCACTCCGCTTTTGGGGCGTCGGCAAGTAGCCTCAGCCACTCGGTCCTTTTCTGGGTGTTCTTGCTGCCAGATCGCCCGAGATCCTCGTACCACGCCACGATCTCGTACCCCTCTCGCTCTGCGAGAGCGAGGATGACCTCCTTCTGGATCTCAGGACTCTCTTTCTGATCCGGCGTGGACATGCGGATGTAGCCACAAGCCTTGATGCGTTCAGAATGGTCATGCTTGGTATTCATCAAATGTTCCTTTTGTTGTTGGTGGTTGGTGTGCGCAGAATATCCACATGGCCGTTTAGCCATCGCCCAGTACCCGTGACACTTGTTTGCGGCTCAGGCCAAGGATGCGAGCGATCTCGCAAATGCCTTTGCCCTCAGCGTGAAGGGCATGTATCTTGTCGATAGTCTCGGGGGAAAGAAGAGATGCTTTACTGTTGCCCGAAGGCGGAACCTCGTATCGGCGGCTCATCGCCGCCCGTAGCAGGATTTCAATGCGGACAACTGGCCCCGGCTGAGTTGCCCAAGCAGGCCGCGTCGTTTGACCTGCCGATCACGCTTGGGATGCTGGCCGGCAGCGGGCAGTTCGCGTCGGAACTGTTCGAGCGGTACGCGGTGGTGGGCGAACTGTCGCTGGAGGGGCAGACGCGGGCCGCCAAGGGCGCGCTGTCGATGGCGATGGCGGCCGCCCGGCAGGGTTTACAGGGGATTGTCGTGCCAACGGCCAGCGCCGAGGAGGCGGCGGTGGTGGAGGAAATCGAAGTGATCCCGGTGGCGAGTCTCAGCCAGGCGGTGGCGTTCTTCGCCGGGCAGTGCGAGTTGGACCCGCAACCGTCGCGGATCGACCAGTTGTTCGAGAAATTTTCGCAGTACGACGACGATTACGCGGACGTGCGGGGGCAGGAGATGGCCAAACGGGCGTTGACCCTGGCCGCCTCGGGAGCTCATAACCTGCTGATGCTGGGGCCGCCCGGGTCCGGCAAGACGATGCTGGCCAAGCGGCTGCCGACGATCCTGCCTTCGCTGACCAGCGCCGAATCGATCGAGACGACGCGGATCTACAGCGTGTTGGGCCGACTGCAGCCCGGCCAGCCGCTGTTGGCTCGGCGGCCGTTCCGTTCGCCGCATCACACGATCAGCGACGCAGGGCTGGTCGGGGGCGGCAGCACTCCGGTGCCGGGCGAAATCAGCATGGCCCACAACGGGGTGCTGTTTCTGGACGAGTTGCCGGAGTTCAACCGCCGCACGCTGGAAGTGTTGCGGCAGCCGCTGGAGGACGGGCGTGTGACCATCTCGCGCGCCCTCCGTTCGACCACGTTCCCGGCCGACTTCATGCTGATCGCCGCGCTGAACCCCTGCCCCTGCGGTTACCGCACAGATCCTCGCCGCGATTGCCACTGCACGCCACCGCAGATCGAGAAGTACATGGCCAAGATCAGCGGGCCGCTGCTGGACCGGATCGATATCCACATCGAGGTGCCCGCCGTGCCGTTTCAGGAGCTGTCGGCCGAGCGGCAGGGGACGTCCAGCGAGCAGATGCGGGAGCTCGTCCTGCGGGCCCGGCTGCGGCAGCAACAGCGGTTCCACGGCACTCGCACCCGACACAACGCTCAGATGAGTTCGCGGCAGATCCGCCGCTACTGCCGTCCGGACGCGGAGAGCATCGAGCTGCTGAAGGCCAGCGTCAACGAGTTGGGGCTGTCGGCGCGAGCGCACGACAAGATCCTGCGGCTGGCCCGGACGATCGCCGACCTGGACGACAGCGACGAGATTTGTGCTTCGCACGTGCAGGAGGCGATCAACTACCGCATGCTGGACCGGCAAATCTGGACTTGAACGGTTGATTCACGCACCGCGGATGTGTCGTCTGCTTGCTAGAATCGGAGGTGCATGGGGGGAGAAGGGCCGGGGAACGTCGCACTGGGAGTTCAAAACATGTCTGGCACCGAGGATCGACTGACCACCGCCGAAGGGCTGTCCGGCCTGTCCGACCAGGGCCAGCGGTGCGAACTGGTGGATGGAGTCTTGCGCATGATGTCGCCCGCGGGAGGTCGCCATGGAGCGGTCGCCGGCGAGTTGTTCCTGCAAGTTGCCTCCTACGTCAAGCAGCACCGGCTCGGCCGGACCTTCGCCGCGGAAACGGGTTTCGTACTGAGGCGGGATCCCGACACCGTGCTGGCTCCGGACGTGGCGTTCGTTTCCCATGCCCGGTTGGGGAATTTCACTCGGCACCCGGGCTATCTGCCGATGTCGCCGGAGTTGGTGGCCGAGGTTGTGTCGCCTCACGACCGCTGGTCGGACGTGGAAGCCAAAGTCCAGCTCTGGCTGCGCGCTGGCGCACGCGTGGTGCTGGTCGTCGATCCCCAGGCGCCGGCGGTCCGCGCCTGCTGGTCCGACGGGCAAGTCCAAGTCTGCTCCGAAGGATTCCTGCTGCTGGACGACGTGCTGTCTGGATTCCAGTTGGACGTGACGGATCTGTTCGCCTGAGTCGCGCTGGCGGCGTTCCAGGCGAGCTGTGCGCGTCGCGCTGAACGGACCGGCCCCGGATGCCGGCTAGTCGGGCAAGGCCGCGTGGCCCATCCGCAGCGCAACGCCTTCCAGTCGGAATCGCGAATGGAAGCTGCCGGCGTGCAGGTAGGCCTTATGGGGACTGCGGTAGAAAGGCGGCAGCGAAAGTCGAGCGGGGTCGCCTTGCCAGCGATACACCTCGTTGCCGTCCACCCGCAGTCGCAATCCCTGCGCGTCGACCCCGCACGCCAGGCGAACGCGCCGGCCCGGCGGGAGCTGCGTGCCGGTGGCCAGCGGTGTGGGATAGCGAGGTGAGCTGAGCACCTGATTGTCGACGGCCACCAGGCCGGTGCGGTGCCCCAGGTCATCGCCGCCGTCGATGACCAGTGCCGCGGATCGTCCCAAGACGGGCAGGACGAAGAAGAACCCACCCTCGCCTTCCAGACGAGTGACGTCAGCTTCGAACTCGTAGCTCGCCAGCAGCGCGGGGCCGGGAAAGTAGAACAGGACGTGCTCAGCCAAGGCTTCCGTTTGCAGGCAGGGACCGTGGGCCGTTCGGGCGACGGTCACCGTGCCTCGCAGCGTGTGTTGATCGGGGGCGAAACGCGTCAACATTGGCAGGTGGCCGGCGGTAAACGGAAGGCGTGGCGGACCCGCCCGCTCGGGATCGGGTTGCCCGCGACCTGTTGTGGAATCCGCAGCGG
>JAGFJK010000507.1 GCA_024102795.1 Pirellulaceae bacterium | reverse complement strand
CGGCCAGTGTGGTTGGGGCTTCGGCCAGCGCTCGCCGAGCGGCTTCGACTTCGCCGGCGGCCCGTGAAACCAGATCGCGAGTGACGCTGGGCCGCAGCGCCGGATACGTGGCCGCCAGCGGCAGCGTGAGCGGTTCGACCGACCAGCCCAGGCCCGCGATCACAGCCGGCGTTCCCGGCGGCAAGCTGCGGCTGGTGTCGGCCCGCTTGGGATCGCCCCGTTCGAACAGGTGCGTCGGCGCATCGGGCCTGGCGTCGAACACCCGCACCAGGCCGTCCCGTTCCAGGTCCAACTGGCCAGCAGCCTGGTCGGTCCGCACGTCATACGGTTCGAAGATCGCCCGGAAACGATAATACTCTTCCTGCGAGATCGGGTCGTACTTGTGGTCGTGGCAGCGGGCACATTTCAAGGTCATGCCCAGCAGCGCTCGGCCCGTATGCTCCACCGTTTCGTCCAGCCAGGTGTGGCGGTCGAACTTGTACCAGTTGCGTGCCAGGTAGCCGCTGGCCCGTCCCGCCCATTCATCGCCCGGAGCCAACTCGTCGGCGGCCAGCATTTCGCGCACCATCTGGTCGTAGCCCCGGTCGGCCGCCAGTGACTCCACGATCCAGTCCCGCCAGCGCCAGATATGCTTCTGGCTGTAGCGGATCTCGTTGCCAAAGCCGGCCCAGTCGCTGTACCGCCAGACATCCATCCAATGCCGGGCCCAGCGCTCGCCGTATCGCGGACTACTGAGCAGTCGATCGACCAGCCGCTCGTACGCGTCGGGCGACGTGTCGTCCAGAAAGGCGTGCAGTTCGGCTCGCGTCGGCGGCAGCCCGGTCAGGTCGAAGTAGAGTCGGCGAACGAGCAGCGCGGGATCGGCGGCCGGAGCGGGCGTCAGCCCCAGTCGCTCGTGATGGGCCGACAGCAGCGCGTCCAGCGGATTGCGGACCCAGTCGCGGCGAACCACGTTGGGGATGTCCGGAGAACGCGGAGGCTGGAAGGCCCAGTGGCGTTGCGGTGAATCGGGCACCGGTTCCTCATCGGCCACCGCTCCTTTTTCGATCCATTCGCGCAGCAGCGTCAACTGCTCGGCGCTGAGCGGTTCGCCTTCGCCGGCCGGCGGCATGCGAGTGGCGGGGTCCTTGTCGGCGACTCGTTCCAGCAGCAAGCTGGCTTGCGGCTGGCCTGCGACGATGGCCGGCCCGCTGTCTCCGCCCTGCCGGATCAGTTGCGAGGCGTCCAGCCGCAAGCCGGATTCCTGCTTCAGCGCCCCGTGGCAGGCCCAGCACTTTTCGGCCAGCAGCGGTTTGATCTGATCCGCGTAGCTGACGCCGGCCGCTCGCGCGGTCGAGCTCGTGGCTTCCGGCAGGGAGGCGGCCAGCAGCAATAGCAGCCAGATCAGGCAGGATCTTCGGCGGGCATTCATAATGCCTTCAGTATAGAAGTTGGCACGGACCGCCTGCAATTCGGCATCGCCTCTGGCGAGTAGCCCGACTGTCCCCAATTGGGTTCTTCGACGGGATGTCGTCAGCAGCTCGCTAACGCGCCGCCGAAAGAATTCCAGCTTAGCACTTAACCAGCAAGCATGTTCACTTGAACGGAGCGATTCCTGAAGGAAGGCCAACTCGCATGAAGAACCTGGCGAAGGCTTCGTTGATCGCTTCGAATTCGTCGAGCTTGTGAATCGGGTACAAGGCGACGTTCGGCGCCTTGTCATTCTCCAGGTCGCACGACTGAGTAACGATGATCAGGCGCGCACGCACCAGATACTCTTCGACAGCCTCGTCCCCGCTATTGCCCGTGAACACTGGAAGCAAACACTTGGGCAGCAGATCCCCCTGCGCTAGCTGTGAGCCAGAGACTTTCGACCACCATGCTTCACCCATTCGTATCCTCGTCGAAGTCACATTCAATATGCCGAGGTGTGAGGTCGCGAATTCCAACATAGCGGACGCGCCGCGTGCCGGCGCGTTCGAACGGGGGATGACGGTAGCTACTCATTTGATCGGGCAGATCGGAAGGAGCGATCACAAGAGCGACCAGCGGCTGCTGCCGCCAATGCTGACTGACATTCTCGATCTCTTCGCGCACCTGCCGGCCCTCAAGACCCTGGGAAACGGCGGTTTCTTCCACGTCCCAAAGCGAACGGACTTCGACAGCCTGTGGAGGTAGCGCAGTAGTCAGGACTGGCATGATGAGAATAATCTCCGGGTAGGATCAGTGATGCAGGCTTCGAATATCGCATTTCTTCCCTTATGAAGTGCTTCGAGGCACGTCCAGATGTCGTCCTCGGTTTGCGGGACTTCCTGCGACCGAAACAGATCAATATCGAGAACCACGGAAACGACGTTTTCGCGTGCAGGAGGAACATTCGTCTGGTTTATAAGGCAAAATCCGCTTACATCCGGGTACGCAAGTCTCAATTGCATGAAATAGCCTTGCAATTGTTGCGCAACTCAGGCGCGATTTCGGGAGACGTGCGAAAATACTCCTTGAGATCAACACTGTCACCGGGAAGATCAATGCGGTTGATACAACGCACCGCAATTCGCGCCACTCCCTGTGGATTCAACCTGTTGCGGTAAACTTCCCACTGTCGCCTGGCTTCATGACGAAACGGCTCCCAGCTCTCATAGGGAGCCAGGCGGCTGAAGGTGAATCCGTTGACTCGAGACTGCACGATCTGCTTTTGATCGGCGCTGGAGAACTTCCATCCAATCGGTGACTATTGCACCGAAGCGGCGCCACCACGTGGCCCGACCGCCTCGAAGAGTTCCTCTTGCTTCGGATAGTCGGGTAACACTCCGTCGTCGTTCAACTTCAGCAGCGCAGGGTCGAAGCCTTCCGCAGGCGTCACTCGCAGATCGATAATCGCCTCCGTGATCGGTGCATTCGGATAGCGCGTCGGCATCGTCATGTTTCCAGCGTATCAAGAACGCGAAAGTGCAGTGAGTAGATCACTGGTCTGGTTGCGAACCATTTTTCATCCCGACAGCCTATCTGATCCGGTTCGCCTCGGTAAGAATCCCGTTCTTTGGGGCGCAAGAAGCGATTGAGACAATCGCTCCACCAACAGTATAGCCCGACTGTCCTCAATCGGGTTCTTCGGCGGCGGCCTGCCGCAGACCGCCTCGCTCCCCCGTGAAATCGCTCGACAGGCGGGGAGCCGATCTCCTAGAATCAAAGCCCAACTGTCGGTCGATCCCGCCCGCAACATCACTCCCTCCTGAAGTCTGGTGGTCGCATGTGCAACTCACGCCGCGCGTGGCCTGGTGGCCGTTTCACCATCTTCCTTTGCCTGCAGGTGCTGATCGCTGGCGGGCACATTGACGCCCAGGCGCCGGGTCCCGCGGGACCGCTGGTCGGACATACAGCGGCGATGAACGCCGCGGTCTACTCGGGTGACCAGCGGTATCTGGTGACGGCCGGCGCGGACCAGGCCGTCAAGATCTGGAACGCTCGGACCGGCGACGAGATACGGACGCTGAGCGGTCACACCGGCCAGGTGCTCTGCCTGGCGACCAGCCCGGACAACGCGGTGCTGGTTTCGGGCGCCGCCGACAACACGCTGCGGATGTGGGACGTGCCTCAGCCGGATCCCCTGCGAGTGTTCGCCTCCAGCAGCCCGACCCGGGCCGTAGCGGTCAGTCCCAACGGGCAATGGGCCGTTTCGTTTGGCGACGACCTGGCCGGCCGGATCTGGAAGCTGGAGGATGGCGGCAATACGCTGGTCCTGGAGGGCCATGCCGCCCAACCGCTGGTCGCCGCCGTGCGAAACGACAACAACCAGATCGCCAGCGGCGATTCCCAGGGCACGATTCTCACCTGGGGACCGCTGGACGGTAAGCTGCAAGGCCACCTGGGCGCTCACGCCGGCCCGGTTCGCGGCTTGGCGTTTCATCCCAACAATCAGCAACTGGTCTCCGCCGGCGACGACGGGCTGGTCAAATACTGGCAACTGCCACCCGCCGGCCGCCGTTCGCTGGACGGCCATTCGTCGGTGGTCCGCGGCGTGGCGCTGACCAGCGACGGGCAACTGGCACTGTTGGGCGGGGATGACAGCGTCCGCGTGTTCAACGTGGGGAACGGCCAGCCGCTGCGCGAGCTGGCCGGGGCCAGCGGTCCGACGGCGGCGGTGGCCGTGTCGGGCAACAACGCGCCGGCGGCGATCGCGGGCAGGA
>JAGFJK010000479.1 GCA_024102795.1 Pirellulaceae bacterium | reverse complement strand
TCTGTTTTTGGAGCCCCACCCCTGCGGAATCCCGGGAGTTACCGCCGGGCCTGCGGGGAAGGCCCTGCTTGGAGTCAGGCGCAAGTCGTGCGTCTGAGGGAACTTGGGGTACAACGCAACCGGCTCTACGGCAGCACGGGAAGTTTGCCAGGGCCGGAGGGCGGTGCTAAGATGTCGAGCGGGCGGGCGGGGCCGGTCTGGACCTTCCTGGTTGAGCTACGGGAACAACGGTTGGCAGCCATGCAGGATCACGGAAGTTGGAGCGTGGGTTTGGGACGCTGGGGTGGTGTCCAGATTCGGCTGCACGCGTTTTTCTTGCTGTTTGCCGCCTGCACTCTGTATCTTGGCTGGCTGGCCGACTCGCGCGGCGAGCAGGGGCACGTGGCACTGGGTGCGTTCAGCGTGGGCGTGTTGCTGGCCAGCGTGTTGGTGCACGACCTGGCCCATCTGCACATCGCTCGGCGCCTGGGAGGCGGGGCGGAACGGTTGGTGTTGGGACCGCTGGGCGGTCTGCAGCCGGTACGCACTCCGGGGGTTCCGCAAGCGGACCTGATCATTCATCTGGCGGGTCCGGCCGTCAATCTGGTGGTGTGCGTGATCTGCCTGCCGTGGCTGCTGTCGCTGGAGGGTCCGCAGCACGTCCTGGGGTTGTTGCATCCGTTGCAGCCCCGTTCCGTGGCTGTCGCCAGCAGCCCCTGGATCGTGGCCATTCAGTTGACGTTCTGGATCAACTGGCTTCTGTTCCTGGTGAACCTGCTGCCGGCATTTCTGTTTGACGGAGGCCGCATGCTGCGTTCGCTGGTGGAGCTGTTCTGGGAAGACGCGGGGCGCCGGTATGCGGCCGTGATCATCGGGGCCTGTGCTCAACTGGCGGCAATCGGGCTGTTGATCGCGGCCTTCCTGTGCCGCAACCAGGCGGCTGAGTTGTTTCCCGTCTGGTTCCCGCTGGTGTTGCTGTCGATCTTGTTGTTTTTCAGCTCCCGCACCGCCGAGACGCCGCGCGTCGATCCGCCGGCCGCCGACCAGCCGTTTGGCTACGACTTTTCCCAGGGCTACACCAGCCTGGAAAAGTCCACTCAGCAGATTGCCCCGCCGCCTCCGCCGGGGCTCTGGCAGCGCTGGAGGCAGCAGCGGCGGGACGCTCGCCAGCAGCGGCAGCAACGCGTGGAAGCCGACGAAGAGCGGCGTGTCGACGAGATTCTGGACCGGCTGCATCAGCATGGCCTGGACAAGCTGTCCGCCGAAGACCGGGCACTGCTGGAACGGGTCAGCGTGCGGTACCGCAACCGGCAGCGCGACCAGGCGGTGTGAGGATTGCCGGGTGGCGCCTCAGCCGCCGCGACGCATCGGTTCCATCGGGTGGCTCATTCCGCATGCGGGGACGCGGCCACCGTCAAGGCGCCGAGCGACTCCAGCCAGCGCGCGATCCGCTGGATGAGTGCCGCGTCGCCAGCTCCCTGGCCCGCGACCGCCGCGCACGGCTCCGAAGCGTCCCTCTGCCACGTGTCCGCGCTGGCGGGGGTCACGACCTGCCCGATCAGCGTGAATCGCCCCTCCGCCAGCGACTGCCTCAGACGTTCCAGACGGCGGTGGGCGTCGAGCAGGAATGCGACGGTGCGCTGGGCGTCCCATTCGTCGCGCAGCAGTTGCACCTGGTTGGCGGTTCGGCGGCGGGTCAGGCCGATCAGCCGTCCGGCTTCGGCCTTGAGCAACTGTCCGCCATGGTATCCGCGGCGCAATTGTCCCGACGAGTTGAACTGGTAGACCGGCTCCGCGCCGAAATACACACTGCCACAACCGTCGCGGCGAAAGCCCACGACCACCGGATCGGGTTCGGCGTCCGTCCGCAGCTCGACGCGATCCACCAGCGCCGTCGCTTCCCGCAACAGGTCTTCCCGGTCTGCTTCGTGTCGGGCCATCAGTGTGAAGACGGGGCTTGGTCCAGTTAATTCGGATGCTGGGAGTTCTGGGCAATGTCCAGTGGCAGAGCCACGACGCTGACCGTGCCGTTGGACAACGGAATCCGGGTGCCGGGACGTTCCAGACCTCGCCGGACGTAGGCCAGGGCCAGCGGGCCGTCCGATTGCGGCGAGTACACCCGCGTGGCCAGGCGCACAGACGGCTTGCCGTCCACCAGCAATTCATCTTGAGCATCCGCCAGCGGTTCGCCTACGACACCTGTCAGCAGCCAGTTGACATGTCCCAGCGCGTCGATCCGGGCCACGGTTTCCTGGCCCAGGTAACAGCCCTTGGTAAAGCTGATCGCTCGCGCGTCACGGTTGACTTCCTGCGGCAGATTCTGGTCGCTGATGTCCGGGCCGAACACGGGCGTTCCCCGTTCGACGCGCGCCGCTTCCACCGCCTCGGCCTGGCAAGACACGGCGCCGGCCGCCGCCAGCAGTTGGCCAACCTTCTCTCGATCGGTGCGCTGGCACACCAGGCACCAGGCGACCGGGCTGGTCCAATCGACCCGCCGGAGCCAAACCGCGGCGCCGGCCAACTCCAGCGCCTGGTGTCCCAGCAACTCCGTGGGCAGTTGGGCGGCGCCGAGTCGCCGCAGCAGGTCGGCGGAATCGGGGCCGCTCAGCAGCAGTTCCGTCCACTCGGCGCTGCGATCCAGCAACTGGACATCTTCCCGGATGATGTAGCGATCCAGGTGGGCCAGCAGGCGGGACGCCTGACCGGGCGGCGCGTCCAGCAGCAGGCTATCCGGCCCGCAGAAAACGTAGACGTGCCCGACGATCTTGCCTTGCACGTTCAGCACGAAGGCCTCGCAGCCCTGCCCCGGCTGCAAACGCCGAATGTCGTTCGTGCACAGGTTGTGCAGCAGGGTTGCCCGATCGTTGCCGCGCAGTTCCAGGTGCGTGCGGTCCAGCAGCTCGTGGAAGCCCGCCGACCGCGTCAAGGCCGCGTGTTGGTCGCGGGTCGAACCGCTCAGTCTTTCATTCATGGTCGGATGCGGTGCGGGCCAGCTCGACCGAGGCCCGGTGGGCGTTGGCCAGCAGGATACAACTCTCGTAGCGTTGGCACAGTCGTTCCACGTCGTCTTCGCATTCCACGTATCCCAGGCCAAGATTCTCCACGACGTCGCCCTCCAGCCGGCTCAGCAGGAACACTTGCGCCCGCTGTCGCGTCTGCAGCAGCAGCGTGGCCAGCAGCGCGTCCAGGCTGCGGTCGCGCATCAGTCCGTGCAGCACGACCTGGTCGTCCTCCAGCGAGGCGAGCTGCCGCAGCGCGGGGCCTGGCGGCAGATCCAGGTCGGTGCAGAGCACGATCGCTCCGTCGTCGTCGACAATCCGCGAGGCGCTAAACAGGGCTCGGGCGACATTGTCCCAGGTCTGCTCGGCGGAGCCGCCTTCGAGTGTGGCGACAACCAGCTTGGCTCGCGCGGGACTTTCATAACGCCAGGCCGACGCGCACAGTTCGGCGCCTTGCCTTTCCACGGCCGCCGCGTCGCCGGCCAGCACTTGCAGTACGCGGTCGCCAGGACCAGGCACCAACTGGACGGTAAAGTGGGCGCCGAGCAGCCAGGCCGCCTCATCCGCCTCGTCCCGGCGGCGTTTCCGCAGCGACTGCCAGTTGGTCGAACTGGGAGCCCGAAACCGCTGCTGCGTCGCGGCGTCCGAGAACGTGGGAAACAGCCCGCCGTGGACGCCCACGTAGCTGAGCGTCTCGTGCAGCCGCACCAGCCCCACCGGAATGACCACGTCGGCGTCGCACAACGTGCGGTTCAAGTAAATCGGCTTGCCTTCCCGCGACGCCGCCAGGTATGCCAGCGATGCCTGGTCCTCCGGGTCGTGCACCTGCACGTCGATTTCGGACCGCAGAGGACCGGGCAGTTCCGCCAGCAATCCGGCGGCTCCCGCCCCCCGATCGCCGGCCGCAAACACGACGCAAATATCGGCGGGTTCGATCGCACCTTCCAGCAGCGTATTCACAATGCCCGCCAGCACGCAGTCGGCCCGCGGCAGACCGGCTTCCAGACCGATGGCCACGCGGTCGCCGGGTACCAGGGCCTGCCGCAACGGAGGATATTCGAGCGGCGCGTCCAGCGCGGCCGCCACGGCCGCGGCCAGGTCCT
>JAGFJK010000471.1 GCA_024102795.1 Pirellulaceae bacterium | reverse complement strand
AAGCGGCGTTGCATGGCCGGGGGTTCTGGGTCCGCCCGCTGCTGATCGAACTGGTCTGCGCGCTCGGCATCCCGGCCCTCTATTGGTACGAACTGCAGGGGGGCCTGGTGCCTCAGGTGCCCGCGGCGGCGGCGCCCACGGTGACGACGCTGCACCTGCAGTTCCTGTCCCACCTGATCCTGCTGTCGCTGCTGACCGTGGCCACGTTCATCGACTTCGACGAGCAGACGATTCCGGACGAGATCACGGTGACCGGCACGCTGGGCGGGTTGCTGCTGCTGGCGTTGCTGCCGGCGATGCAGCCGGTGATTCCGGTGCGGGGGATGGCGGGAGTGACGGCCGAACACCTGGTGTTCACTTCGCCGCAAACGTCGCTGCAATGGGCCGACGGGCTGGGGGGCCCCGGCAGTTGGCCGTTGCCGATGAACGGGGTGCGAGGACTGGTCTGGGGGCTGGCCGGTTACCTGGCCTGGTGCCTGGCGATCCTGCCCAAGTGCTGCACCTTGCGGCGGGGCGTCTGGAAGGGACTGCTTTACCTGGTCGCCAGTGTGCTCCGCGGCCGCGGCTCGCCCATCGTCCTGGGACTAGCCATCGTGGGCAGCCTGCTGATCGCCGGCACCTGGCTCTGGGGCGGCCGCCACTGGGAGAGCCTGCTGACGTCGGTCGTGGGCCTGGCGTTCGCCGGCGGGTTGATCTGGGCCGTGCGGATCGTGGGTGGCCTGGCCTTGCGCCGCGAGGCGATGGGGTTTGGCGACGTAACGCTGATGGCGATGATCGGCACGTACGTCGGCTGGCAACCGTCACTGGTGATCTTCTTTCTGGCCCCGTTCGCCGCGCTGGTCGTGTCGCTGGTGCAGGTCGTCCTGACCGGCCGGCGGGACATCGCGTTCGGGCCGTACCTGAGCGTGGCGACCGGGATGCTGCTGTTTTTGTGGCCCCAGCTATGGCCGGGCTATGCGGCCTCGGCCTTCAGCCTCGGAGGCCTGATCCCGCTGCTGGTCGGCGCCTGCCTGCTGCTGATGGGCGGCATGCTCAGTTGCTGGCGCCTGCTGGGCGAGGCGATCGAGCGGCTCGGCAGTCCGCGGGACCAGCCGCAGAAGCAGCCGCGCGAGCGATCGACGAAGCGGCGGTAGAGCGTTCGCGGAACCCTGGGAAAGCGCATCCCCATCCCCCATCGGCCGAGTGAACCGCTCGGAATTCAACCGGCACGTTGCCAAGGCCGAAAACCAGGCCGCGCTCCGCGAGGTTCCCGGCCTATATTTGCGCATGAGAAACATCGGACACGAACCAGTCGGCCGGCCAGGGAGGGACGTTTGACCGCGCGGCTGACGCCCTTCCATTCACTCCCGCGGAGTCAGGCGGCGCGACGCGATGCATCGGTTCTGGAAGACACCGGAGACACCCCGCTTTGGGGTCATTGAGGCGGCGGACGGGCGGCTGCTGCGAATTGGGACGCGGCTCTGGCCGAAGCGGGTGTCGTACCCGGAAGTGGCCTGGGATCGCTGGCTGGTCCACGGTCGGCGAGCGGGGGATCGGTGCCGGCTGTACTACAACCAGCCGTGGGGTTCGCCGGACTACCTGGCGGTGACCTACCTGGTTTCTTACCGAACGACCACGCTGTCCACGTTGCGAGCGGCGCTGGCGGCGCTGGACCAGATCGCGGAGCTGAAAGGCGTGCATGCCATTGTGTGCCAGGCGACCTGCCGGCGGCTCTCGGATCGTGCGCTGCGGAGGGCCGGTTGGGAACAGCACCTGGACCCTCGTGGGCGCCATTACATCAAGCGTCTGGGCTCGCGCCGCTGAAAAACCGCATTCCCCCGGCCGGCTCACCACCTGGGATCGGCCTTGTCAGGGGGGACGGCGGTTGCTACGATCCGCCCCCGCCGTGTGAATCCCGAACCGCTCAGGTCCCGGCCAATCGATGGAAACGTTTCGCCTGCCGCTGCTGATGCGCGGGCTGTTGCTGAGTGCAACGGTCGTCGTGCTGGGCTGCGCGCAGAACCCGAACGCCACGAACCCCTACCAGACCGCGGCCGGCCAACCCTCCTGGAACGCCGCCGCGCAAGCCGGTTCTCCCTTGCAGTCGCAACTCCAGGACGCCCAGCGACGGCTGGCCGAGCTGGACGCGAACAATCGCGATCTGCACGCCCGGATGGCTCAAGCGCAACAGGAAGCGGCGCTGTACCGCGACCAGTTGGCCCTGGTGCAGAAGCGGCTCAGCGACACCGCGTCGCAGCTTCAGCAGGCCCAGGCCAGCCAGCAGGAAATCGAGCGACGAGCCGAGACGTTGCAGGCCTCGCTGCAGCGGCGGGGTGGGGCGATGATCACGGCCAACAACAGCGTGCGGCAGTCGCTGGAAACCGTCAACATCCCCGGGCTGGACGTGCGGACCGAGGGGGACGTGATCCGGATCGTCGTCCCCGCGGATCAACTGTTCACGCCCGGCACGGCCAGTTTCCTGCCCGGAGCCACCGTGACGCTGGACCGCATCGCGGCGGCGATCAGCCAGAATTATCCGCGGCAGCGGGTGGCGATCGAAGCCCACACCGATTCGGCCGCCACCACGACCGGCAGCCAGGCCGCCAGCAGCCACCATCTGGCGGCGTCGCAGGCTCAAGGCGTGTTTGAACAGTGGACGCGCCGCAACCGGCTGCCACCTCGCCAACTGTTCGTGGTCGCTCACGGCGACAATCACCCTCGCGTGTCGAACGCCACGCCGGCGGGGCGAGCGGAGAATCGCCGTCTGGAAGTCGTCGTCTACCCGGAACCGTTCAGCGGTTAGCCGGGCCAGCGGAGGCAGCCGGGCCAGCGGTGGTAGCGGGACCAGCGAAGGTAGCCGGGCCAGCGGTGGTAGCGGGGGCTTTACAGCCGTCCCCCGCTCGCTCATCGTGAACTCCTGGGACGGAGAACCCGCGCGGGGCCGCCGGTGTCCGACTGGCGGGCCGAGCCTGCGCCGGCTGGCGTCAGCAATCGGCGGGCCAGCACGCTCGACCAACGCCCCGGCCGACCACCATCGACCACGGATACACCAAGATGATCGCCATAGTCGACTACCAGATGGGAAACTTGCGCAGCGTGCAGAAGGCGATCGAGAAGGTCGGTCACGAGGCGCTGATCACGTCGGATCCGGCCGAGCTGGCGGCGGCCAGCCGCATCATTCTTCCCGGTGTGGGAGCGTTCGAGGACGCGATGCGGGAGCTGCAACGGCGGGAGCTGGTCGAGCCGCTTCGAGCGGCGATCGAGTCCGGCAAGCCGTTCCTGGGAATCTGCCTGGGACTGCAGTTGCTGTTCGACGTGAGCTACGAGGGCGGGACGTTCGAAGGTCTGGGGATCCTGCCCGGTAAGGTCGTCCGTTTCGATCTGCCGCCGCAGTACAAGGTGCCGCACATGGGCTGGAACGAAGCCCACATCCGCTTGCCGGCACCCGTGCTGTCCGGCATCGACGAGGGGACGCACTTCTATTTTGTCCATTCGTACTACGTCGTCCCGCAGGACTCGTCGATCGTGGCGATCGAGTCCGATTACGGCGGCCCGTTCTGTGCGGCCGTGTGGCGCGAGAACCTGTTCGCCACGCAGTTTCACCCGGAAAAGAGCCAAGCAAACGGCCTGCGGCTGCTGAAGAACTTTGCCGAGTGGCATTAGTCATTGGTCATTGGTCAATTTGCAATCCTCCCCGGAACCACGACCACGCCCCACCATTGGGGTGGCCCGCCTCGGCATTTCGAAACAAAAGAATGCCCGACGGCTGACAGTCCAGAGGCTCGAGGCTGCAATCGTGGATCGCGGTCGTACGTACAGGCGATTGCGGATTGCAAACCGATAGTCGAGCAATAACCAATGACTGACAACTGACAACTGACAACTGATGACTGATAACTGATAACTGCCGACGGCCGCTTGACACTTGCGGAAGGCCAGACGCTGTGGCATATTGCGGGCTTTCGCCCGTCTGAGGTTTGGGTTAAATCGCGAGTCTTTCCCCGATGAAAATCTGGCCTGCCATCGACCTCCGCGGCGGGAAGTGCGTGCGGTTGCGGCAGGGAGACTACGAGCAGGAGACGGTGTTCGGCGACGATCCGGTGGCGATGGCACAATCCTGGGTCCGCCAGGGGGCAGGGCAACTGCATCTGGTGGACCTGGACGGAGCTCGCGACGGCACGCAGGGCAATCGGCAGGCTTTGCAGGCGATCCTCTCGGCGGTGGACGTGCCGTGCCAGATCGGGGGCGGGATCCGCGACGGCCAGACGATCGACCAGTTGCTGGCCCTGGGTGCCTCGCGGCTGGTGGTGGGCACGCAGGCTCTGAAGAACCCGGACTGGTTTCGCCAGATGCTCGAGGCGTACCCTGGCCGGCTGGTGCTGGGGATCGACGCTCGCGACGGGATGGTGGCCACGGACGGTTGGCTGCAGGTCAGTCACACTCGGGCGACCGAGCTGGCCGCGCAGTTCGGGGACGAACCGCTGGCGGCCATCGTCTACACCGACATTGCCCGGGACGGCATGCTGGCGGGTCCCAATCTGGCGGCGATGGCGGACATGAAGCGGTCCGCGGCCGTGGACGTGATCGCTTCGGGCGGAGTGACCACGGCGGACGACATCCGGCAGCTAGCCAGCCTGGGGCTGGACGGCTGCATTCTGGGGCGGGCCCTGTATGAGGGCCGCCTGTCGCTGGCCGAGGCTCTGGCGGCGGCGGGCGGTGGCAACGAATAATCTCTCTCCAACGACTTGCGGCAAGCGAACTGAAGGGAATCCGGCATGGCGAAAGTAAACGTCGAAGACATTCGCAACGTGGCACTCTGCGGGCACGGTTCGGCGGGCAAGACGACTCTGGCCGACAAGCTGCTGGTGTTGACCGGGGCGGTCACGGGGCATCCCAGCGTGGACGACGGGTCGAGCGTTTGTGACTTCGACGAGGAGGAAAAGCATCACAAGTACACGATCGAGGCCAGCCTGGTGCATTTCAACCACGGCGGCAAGCACTTCAATCTGATCGACACGCCAGGTTACCCGGACTTCATCGGCCAGACGATCGGCGCGCTGCGCGGCGTCGACCTGGCGGTGGTCGTGGTCAACGCCCATTCGGGAATCGAAGTCAACACTCGCCGCACGTTTGCCGAAGCGGGCAAGGCCGGTCTGGGGCGGGTGATCGTGATCAACAAGATGGACACCGACAACATCGATTTCCCCGGCCTGGTGGACGCCATCCGGGAAATGTGGGGTTCGGCCTGCGTGCTGCTCAACGTGCCGCTGGGCCAGGGCCACGAATTTCGCGGGGTGGCCAGTACCTTGCGGGTGCCGGACGACACGTCGGGTGCGCTGGTCGATCCGGCGGAGATCCATGACGCGTTGCTGGAGTCGATTATCGAGGTGGACGAGGCGGTGATGGAGCGGTATTTCGAGGGCCAGCCGCCGACCGAGGAGGAGCTGTCGCGGCTGATCGTCCGGGCGGTGGCGGAGGGATCGCTGATCCCGATCGTCTGCTGTGCGGCCAAGACGGGCGTGGGACTGTCGGAGCTGCTGGACGCCCTGGCCCTGTGCGGCCCGCATCCGGGCGTCAAACCTCGCACGGCGAAAAAGGGCGACGAGGAGATCGAGGTCCTGGCCCAGGATGCCGGCCCGCTGGTCGCGCAGGTGTTCAAGACCCGCATCGATCCGTTCGTGCAGAAGCTGAGCTTCATCCGAGTGTTCTCCGGGCATCTCAAGAAGGACGATCAGATCGCCGCGTCCTCGGCCCGCAAGGGGCTCAAGCTGGGCGCGTTGCTGCGGGTCCAGGGCGGCCACACCGAGGCGATTGAGAGTGCCGGCCCCGGAGATATCGTGGCGGTGGCCAAGATGGAGGAACTGCACACCGGCACGTCGCTGGGCGAGTTGCTGCTGCCGGAGATCAAGTTCCCCACGCCGATGGTCGGGCTGGCCGTGTCGCCCAAGGCCCGCGGCGACGAAACCAAGCTGTCCGGCGCGCTGGGCAAGATCGTGGAGGAAGATCGGACGTTCCGCCTGACTCACGACAGCCAGACCAAGGAAATCGTGATGACCGGGATGAGCGAACTGCACCTGACGATTATCCGCGAACGGCTGGCTCGCCGCGACAAGCTGGAGGTGGATACCAAGGAGCCGAAGATCCCGTTCAAGGAGACGATCCAGCAGAAGGCCGACGGCATGTACCGCCACAAGAAACAGACGGGCGGTCGCGGCCAGTTCGGCGAAGTCCACATCCGCATGTTCCCGCTGCCCCGCGACACCAACGAGGAGACGATCGCCGATTTCTGCTCGAAGGTCCGTTTCCCGCAGATGAAGGAGTACCACTACGATCCCGCGAACAACTTCGTCTGGATCGACTCGGTCGTCGGCGGCGTGATTCCCGGCAACTTCCTGCCGGCCATCGAGAAGGGCTTCAAGGAACGCATGACGCGGGGCGTGATCGCCGGCTATGCGGTGCAGGACGTGGCCGTGGAGGTGCACTTCGGCAAGCACCATCCGGTCGACAGCTCGGAAACGGCCTTCAAGATGGCCGGCTCGATGGCCTTCCGCAACGTGTTCCAGCAGGCCAAGCCCTGTCTGCTGGAGCCGGTGGTCAAGATGGACATCACGATCCCCGAAGCCAACGTGGGCGACGTGTACAGCGACATGTCCAGCCGGAACGGGCGCGTGCAAGGCAGCGACTCGGCCGGCGGCAACCTGCAGACGGTGCACTGCGAGGTGCCGCTGCGCGAGGTGACCACGTACGCCCGCACCCTGTCCAGCATGACGGGCGGCCAGGGCAGCTACACCATGGAGATCAGCCACTACGACGTGATGCCGCCCAACGTCCAGCAGGAGATCATGGCCAAGGCCAAGATGGAGGAAGAGGAAGAGGACTAGGCCGGTTCGCTCTTGCCGCCAACAGCCCAATCTGCCAGACTCAGCCGCACCGTGCGCACTCAGCCGGATCGGAAACAGCCGAAAAAATGGCCGCGGCGACCGAGTGCGCTGGGGAAACCGTCGCCTGGCAGGACCGAACAAGCTGAAAAGGACCGAGCAAGTCGATGCAATTCTTCGCCTTTCACCTGATGCCCTGGGACCGGTTGCCGGAGGACTTCGAGCGGAAGTATCCGTCGGCTTGGACCAAGCTGCCCAATTCGATCTACGATCCGGGTCACGGCCACGAGCTGTACAACCGGTTCCTGGACGAGCTGATTCTGGCCGAGGAGCTGGGTTTTGACGGCGTGTGCGTCAACGAGCATCATCAGAACGCCTACGGGACGATGCCCAGCCCCAACTTGATGGGTTCGATCCTGGCCCGGCAGACCAAGCGGGTCAAGATCGCGGTGGTCGGCAATGCACTGCCGTTTTACAACCCGCCGACGCGCGTGGCGGAGGAGTTCGCCATGATCGACGTGATCAGCGGCGGGCGGCTGATTGCCGGGCTGGTCGTGGGCGGCGGGCCGGAATACTACAGCTTTTCGGTCAACCCGACCTACGCCCGCAGCATGTACCGCGAAGCGTTCGACCTGGTCCTGCGTGCCTGGACGGAGCCGGGACCGTTCGAACACTATGGCGAGCACTGGAAGCTGAAGTACGTCAACCCCTGGCCGCGGCCGATTCAGCAGCCGCATCCGCCGATCTGGATTCCCGGCGCCGGCAGCAAGGAGACGATCGAGTTTGTGGCTGAGCGGCGCTACAGCTACATGGGGATTCCATACTTCCATATCGACTTCTTCCAGCGCAACTTCGACATGTTCCGCGAGGCCTGTGAGAAGCAAGGCTACACGGCGGACCCTTCGCAGTTGGGCTGGCTGCTGCCGATTTACGTGGCGGAGACGGACGAGCAGGCGTGGCGCGAGTACGAGCCGCATCTGTGGTTCTTCGCCCGCAAGTTGCTGCGGGGCCTGGCCGTGTTCCCCCCCGGCTACACCAGCGCCCGCTCGATTGTCGGCATCCATCGGGCCCTGGAAAAGTTCCTCAGCACGGTCGAAACCCGGCAGCAGATTGAAGCCGGCGTGTACGCGCTGGTGGGAAGTCCGGAAACGGTCCGCGACAAGCTGATCCAGTACGCTCGGCAACTGGGGGTCGGCAACCTGCTGGGCCTGTTCCAGTTGGCCACCTTGCCGGCCGACCTGACGCGCCGGAACATGACGCTGTTCGCCGAGCGGGTGATGCCGGCCGTGCGTGAGGCGCTGGCGACCGAGGTGAGCGTGGAAAGTGGCGTTGTCTAATCGGCAGCGTCCGTTGGGACGCGATCCGCTGGACAAAGTAGCCCGAAGGGTAAAACTTCGAGGTGCGCACGCTTTGTTGCAGACACGCAAGTGAATCGGGTACTCGCACAACACGAATCCTTCAGGTATCCAGACATTCAGGTATCCAGACAGGCAACGAGGAATCAATCGAAGTTTAGCTCCCTCCCCGCTTGGAGATCGTGCGGCTATGAAGTTGCTTTGAGTATGGAACTTGGGATGATGAACCAATGGTCAGCTCGACTTCGCCAAGCCCCCCTCAGAATACTTCTGGCCCCCTCCCCGCTTCGAGATCGTGCAGCTTTTAAGGCGTTGGAAACTCGGTGTTTAGAACCTCCAAAGCGCGCGACTCCAAGACAGATGGGTGGCCCTTTGGTTCGACTTCCGCGCTGTCTTTACGCCGCAGGCGTTGAACAACCCAGCCCAGGGTCGCCCGCTTCGGGCGCACCCTGGGAGAACGACCGCCTTGAGGTCCTTCTACGCCGAAGGCGTTGCACAAGGCGCCTTGTGGAACGCCTTCGGCGTACAAGAGATATCAAAATCACGGCCATACCCAGGGTGCGCCCGAAGCGGGCGACGCTGGGCTGTGGCTTTGGAACGCCTTCGGCGTACGGGAACGCCGAGGACGCTATTGCTGCGCTCCAAACTCTGACGACGAAGAAACTTAAAAGCTGCACGATCTCGCTTCCGGGGAGGGGGCCAGAAGTGCTTTGACCGGTGCTCTGCGATGCGGGCTCCATGAAGGGCGCAACGTCAAGATAGCATCAGCTAGAGAGAATCGCCGAGATTCGCTTCATCGCGAACAGCGCGGGTAGATACAAGGCCACGAGTTACCAGGAACCGCCGATGAGCGCCAGGACCCAGACGCACGAGACGTCGATGATCGACGTGGCCGGCAAGAAGACGCAGGTTACGATCGGGGGCAGCGGACCGCCGCTGCTGTACCTGCACAGCGCGGGCGGCGAGACGGAGTGGACGGCATTCCACCAGATGTTGTCCGAGCATTTTACGGTCTACCTGCCGGCCCATCCGGGCTTCGCCCTTTCGAGCGGCCTGGACCAGGTGCGGGACGTGACAGATTATGCCTGGCACTATGTCGATCTGCTGGCTCAACTGGGTCTGCCTCGAGTGCCCGTGGTCGGGTTCTCGCTGGGAGCGTGGACCGGGATGGAGCTGGCCATTCTGCGGCCGGCGCTGGTCGAACGGTTGTTGCTGGTGAATTCCGCCGGGCTGCATCTGCCGGGCGCCCCGGTGGCGGAACTGTTCATCGACGACCTGGACGAATTGCGGAGGCTGCTGTTCTTCGATCCCGAGAGCCCGGCGGTGGCCGAAGCGATGCCGTCGTCGCTGGACGATCCGCGGATTCTGCTTTGGGTGCGGGCCCGCGAGGCGACGGCCCGCGTGGGCTGGAACCCGTACCTGCACAATCCCCGCTTGCCGGACCATCTGCGGCGGATCGAATGTCCCGTGCGGATACTCTGGGGCCGCGAGGACCGACTGCTGCCGCTGGCTCACGGGCAGTACCTGGCCGAGCAGATTCCGCGCGCCGAATTGCGGGTGTTCGAACAGTGCGGGCACATGCTGCCGTTTGAGAAGCCGGCGGAGTTCGTGGCCGAAGTGCGGCGGTTTCTCACGAGTCCATGAACTGGTCGACGGGCAGCGGATAGTGGCTGGCCCAGCCCAGCGGCAGCGTGACGCCCGTGATCCAGCGGGCGTCGTCCGAGGCCAGGAAGCCGACCGCGGCGGCCACGTCGTGCGGCAGGCCGGCCCCCAGCGGATGGCAGCGTTCGATCTGCTTCCAGACGTCGTCGGTCAGATGCTGGATGTGCCGCTTGATCATCGGCGTCAGGACCAGCCCGGGCGCGACCGCCACCACCCGGATCCGCCGCGGCGCCAGTTCCCAGGCCAGCGACTGGGTCAGACCGACCAGGCCGGCCTTGCTGGCGCTGTAGATGGAAAAACTGGGACAGCCGCCCAGGGCCAGGGCCGAGGCAATGTTGATCACCACGCCGCCGGGGCTGGCCAGGTGGGGCAGCGTGGCCTGAGTGACTCGAATCGCCCCCAGCAGGTTGATATCCAGCAGCTCGGTCCATTGCTCGGTCGTGAACTGCTGGAACGGTCGCGCGATCTCGACGCCGGCGTTGTTCACCACCACGTGCAGCGGGCCGAAACGAGCGACGCATTGGTCCACCATCTGCCGCACCGTCGGTTCGCTGGTCACGTCGGCCGGCCACCAGGCGTGCGAGGCGCCCAGGCGTTCGAGCCGTTTCAGCAGGCGCTGGGGCGGAACGGGCGAGGTGAGAGCGACGCGGGCCCCTTCGCGAGCCATCCGCTCGGCGATCGCGCCCCCGATGCCCTTTTCGCTAGTCCCGGTAACCAGCACCGTCTTGCCGGCGAACCGCTGGGGGTCCCCGGCGGACCGCGGCTGCGCGGCCGGCGCCGGGCCGGATCGCGACTCGGGGACGTTTTCGGCTGGCTCCTCGGTCATCTACGGTTCCTTGAGTCGTAAGGCGGCGCCACCTGGGACCTGTTAGCTGTGAGACTAGCGACCCTGCGATTGCCGGGCAAGGCGAGCAGTTCCGAAGCAGCTTGGGGCCGCCGAAACAGATCTGGACATCGCCCCCTCGTTTCAGTACGCTCCGCCCCGCTTTTCCAGACCAGGTCCAAGACCTCTTTTAGGTGTGCGGGCGGCGGGGACGCGCCTCGGAGCGTATGACGGCAGCAGCTTCCAAGTGGCAAGACTTCGTGCTTCCGGTGGGGATCGTGGCCTGCGTGCTGGTGATCCTCGTGCCGCTGCCGCCGTTCTTGATGGACCTGCTGCTGGCCGTGAACATCACGGTGGCCGTGGTCCTGCTGCTGACGACGCTGCATATCCGCCAGCCGCTGGAATTGAGCGTCTTTCCGTCGCTGCTGCTGGCCACCACGCTGGCCCGGCTGGTCTTGAACGTGGCCACGACGCGCCTGATCCTGACCCAGGCCGACACGCTGGAGCTGAACGCGGCGGGCGAGGTGATCCGGGCTTTCGGACAGTTCGTGGCGGGCGACCGGCTGCTGGTGGGTCTGATCATGTTCGTGATTATCGTGGTCATCCAGTTCGTGGTGATCACGAAGGGGGCCACGCGGATCAGCGAGGTGGCGGCCCGGTTCGCGCTGGACGGGATGCCGGGGCGCCAGATGGCGATCGACGCGGATCTCGCCGCCGGGGTGATCGATCAGTTCGAAGCCCAGCGCCGCCGCGACGAACTCGCTCGGCAAGCCGACTTCAACGCGGCGATGGACGGGGCCAGCAAGTTCATCCGCGGCGATGCGGTCGCGGGCCTGGTCATCACGCTGGTGAACCTGGTTGGCGGCCTGGTGATCGGAGTGCTGCAAGGCGGGATGTCGCTGGACAAGGCGGCCGAAGTCTACTCGTTGCTGACCATCGGCGACGGCCTGGTCAGCCAGGTCCCGGCCCTGTTGATTTCGCTGGCCGCCGGGTTGCTGGTCACACGCAGCTCGCAACCGACCGACCTGCCGCGGCAGTTCCTGCAGCAACTCGGTTCGCGGCCCGAAGCGCTAGCCGTGGCGGCCGGATTCCTGGGCATGCTGGCGTTCACGAGCCTGCCCAAGCTGCCCTTGCTGGCGATCGGCACCGGTTGCGGCGGGCTGGCACTGGTGCTGTCGCAACAGCAACGGCGCCAGGCGCGGCAGGAGGAACTGCGCAAGCAGGCGGCCCGCGTGAAGCCGCCGCGCGAGCAGCGGGTGGAAGACTACCTGGCGGTCGATCCGCTGGAGTTGGAAATCGGCGTGGGGCTGGTCCGGTTGGCCGATCCGGCTCGCGGCGGCGACGTGCTGGCCCGGATCACCTCGGTCCGGCAGGCCGTGGCCGGCGAATTGGGGATCGTCCTGCCCAAGGTCCGCATCCGCGACAACATGCGGCTTGATAGCCACGCCTACCGGATCAAGATCGGCGGCAGCGTGGTGGGCGAGGGCGTTGTGCGGCCGGGCCGGCTGCTGGCGGAGGGGACCGAGCGGGTCACGAAACACGTGGACGGCGAGCGGGCTCGCGGAGCGGGCATCGAACAGCCGGCCTACTGGATCGCTCCCGACAAGCGGGCCACGGCCGAGCGGGCGGGATACGTGGTGCAAGAGCCGACGGCCGTGCTGGCCGCGCACCTGCACCGCCTGGTTCGCCGGCACGCGGATGAATTGCTGTCGCGGGACGCCGTCAAGCAGTTGGTCGAGGACGTGCGGCGGACATCGCCGGCGGCGGTCGAGGAGTTGATCCCCGATCTGCTCAAACTGACCGAAGTCCAGCAAGTGCTGCGGCTGCTGCTGCGCGAGGACGTGCCGCTGCGGCCACTGGGCGCGATCCTGGAAGCGCTGGGCGAGCAGGCACTGCAGACGAAGGACCCGCTGAGCCTGGCGGAGTACGCCCGGCAGCGGCTCGGCCGAACACTCAGCAGCCGCTATCGGGATGGCGAGCAGCGGTTGCGGGTGATCACGCTGGACCCGGAACTGGAACACCAGATCGCCGCGGCTATTGTTCCCGGTCCGGGCAGTCTGTCGGTGTGTCTGCCGCCCCTGGTGCGGGAGCGGATTTGCCGCGATATCGCGGCCACGCTGGCGGCCGCTGCGGCCGGCTCGCAGACCACCGGCTCGCAGACCACCGGCTCGCAGGCGCCCGTGATGCTGGTCAGTCCGCATGTGCGGCCGGCAGTCAAGCAATTGACCGTGGCCAACCTGCCGGCCCTGGTGGTGTTGAGCTACAGCGAAGTGACGCGTGACACGCGAGTGGAAACGGTGGGAACGGTCGGGGAGCAAGTCGCATCATGGAATTGAGGACATATCGAGCCGGCACGATTCAAGAGGCCTTGCAGCAGGTTCGCCGAGATCTCGGTCCGGAGGCGGCCGTGCTGCACACGCGCGAAGTGCCGCGGGGGCTCCTCCGCTGGCTGGGCCGCAGCCGCCAGATCGAAGTCACGGCCGCCCTCGACGTGCACGTTCCCAGCCGCCTGCCGCCCGAAGAACCGTTCGACCAGCGGCTGCTCGACACGCACGAACTGGACCGGGACGACGCGGCCTGGGACCGCCAGGGACCATCGCACGCGGGGCCATCGTACGCGGGACCCGATCACGCGAAGTTGAAGCCGGCGCCCGATTCATTCGAACTGTTTGCGAGCCTGCTGGATGCGGAGCTGAGCGAGGAGCTGGCGCGGGAATTGATCGATCAGTTGAACGAGCACCTGGAGGATTCGCTGGTCGCGGCGAAGGGGCCGGCCGGCGTCTGGGAAGCGTTGACTCATATTGTCCAGCGCCGGATCGCCGTGGGCGGGCCGATCCAGGTGACGCCGGGACGGCGCCGCACGGTGGCCCTGGTCGGACCGACGGGAGTGGGCAAGACCACGACGATCGCCAAGCTGGCCGCCAACTTTCATCTGCGGGAAGGGTACCAGGTGGGGCTGATCACGGTGGACACCTACCGGATTGCCGCCGTCGAACAGTTGCGGACTTACGCCGAGATTATCAACCTGCCCATGGAAGTGGTCTCGACGCCCCGCGAGATGCGGCAGGCGGTCGAGCGGCTGGCCCATCTGGACTTGATCCTGGTGGACACGGCCGGCCGCAGCCCGCGGGACGCGGTGCGGATTCAGGAACTGAAGTCGTTTCTGACCGAGGCGCGGGCCGACGAAGTGCACCTGGTGCTGAGCAGCGTGGGGAGCCTGGCCAGCTTGTGCCGGACGGCCGCCGAATTCGCGCGGGTCGGCACGTCGTCTCTGCTGCTTACCAAGCTGGATGAAGCCACCGGGCTCGGCAGCCTGCTGCCGCTATTGGCCGATTGTGGATTGCCTTTGAGCTACGTGACGAACGGGCAGAACGTGCCGGACGACATCGTGGTCGCCGACCGGCGGCAACTGGCCCGTTTCGTGTTGGGACAAGCGGCGGACCAGGACGCGATGGGAGTGCGGTAGAGTGCAGGACCAGGCCACTCAACTTCGGGAACTCGTGCGGCAGCGAGCGTTGCGGGCGGCGGCGCCGCCGCGCACCCCAGCGCCGCG
>JAGFJK010000456.1 GCA_024102795.1 Pirellulaceae bacterium | reverse complement strand
CGCAGCCGCTGCTGGCGAGCGGGCCGGGTGGCCAGCCGCTGCCGCCCGCGGCCGTGGACCAGGCCCTGCTGGCGGATGATGAAGTCGGCTTGCCGTGGGAGGAATTGGATGCATCGTGGAGCGAGCTGCCCGGCGACGCTGAACTGGATGGTGGGCTGAAGTAGGCGGGACGCTTGTCTTCATCCCGCCGGGTTGCCCGTTCCCAGCCGTGCGTTTCCGTCAGGCCGCCCGCCGATCACCGGTCGTTTGGCTTGCTTCCCCTGATTCCGCGGGTAGCGACCAGGGGGCCGTTGCGAGACGGATTGGCCGCTGACTGCCGTCTAACGTGTCGTGGAGACGGCTCACGGACGTCACCTGTCCGTCACGATTCAGCGTGTAGCGAATGCCCCGCCAGACAGTCGAGTGGCCAAAGGCCGAGCTGAGCATGACGAGCCAGCCCGCGAGACCGCAGATCGGGCCTGCCAGGATGTCAAACCACCGCTCGGCAGTCAGCTTCTCCCGGAGCTCGCTCAACACGTGGCCGGCCGCATTCTGCCGCAACCAGGCGCGGGCCACGCCACAGCCGTAAAGCGCGCCCAGCGACACGGCCGGAACCCACCACTGGGGACTTCCGGCACAGATCGCGATCCCGGTTGCCAGCAGGGACGCGAGCAGTCCCAACTGCAGAATCGAGCTGAAAACCAGGCCCAGAATCCACATGGTGGGAGCATACACGCGGACCAGAAAGAATTGGCGCCGCATGAAGGCGATCGCCTGGCGGAAGTCGACATCGAGTGGCGATGCGCAAAGACAGCCTGGTTCGTACGTCACCTGCAGGCCGGCCTGCCAGAGAACCCGCGTCGCGACCACGTCCTCGGTCAGTTTGTCTTGCCAGGCCGCGGCCACGCCGTGGCGATCGAATGTCTCGCGGTCGAGCGCCCAGGAGCCGCCCCAAATGACATTCCAGTGATGTCTGCCGAGCAAGGTGGCCACGCAACTGTTGATGCTATACACCATCAGATTGGGCAACGTCCGACGTTCGGGAACCATCCAGCGGTATCCGGTGCTGGCCCCCACTCCGCCGGTTCGCAGACGGTTGACCAGGATCCGCAGCCAGCCGGCCGCCGGGCGCGCATCGGCGTCGACAAAGGCCAGTACGCGTGTCTTTCCCGGCAGGCGCGCAGTGGCTTGCAGCAGGTTATGCACCTTTTGCCCGACCAGATCGCCCCGGCCGGCGATCACCATTCGCGCGGGTACGGGCGGCGGGGTGCGAAGCAGTCCCGCAATCACGCCGACCGCCGGGTCACTTGCATCCTCCACCACGAAGATGACTTCGTAGCAGGGGTAATCCAGTTCCAGCAGAGCCCGCAGGTTGCCTTCCATTCCTGGATCCGCTCCCTTGACGGGAGCAATCAGGGAAACGGGCGGCGTGGGCCAAGACGCGGCCTTCGCTGCATACTCGCGTAGCCGACTGCGAAACAGTCGGCGCGACTCCCAGTGGTGCAGGACCAGCAACGTGGATAACGCCACGGGCAAGGCGAACAGTAACAAAAGGAAGCCCGTAGCCACGATGTCCCCCCCTCGGGACAGACTTTTTCCGCACGCGCCGGCCGATACCCCTGGGTATCGGTAAGAACGATCGTGCGAGTTCTGGCGAATTGGTAAGGTCAAACGGTTTTTCACCGTGGACGATTGCCCGCGGGCTCTCGCACCAGGTCAGGCCGCATGGCGATCCTCGGCGGGAGTGTCCGGCAGGTAACCCCAGGCTCGCAGAAACCGCCCCATCCGGGCATCGATCCGCCGCTGGTCGGCTTCGTCGAGTGCGTGATGGCGATTCTTGCGGTAATCGGCCTGGTCCGCGACGTACCTTGCCAGCCGCCGCTGGAATTCGGGCGAGATGTGCAGGTCGAGCTGTTGGTAGACGTGGCGGACCACGGCCAGCGGATCCTGTTCCAGGTCTTCGAATCGGACCTCGACCCGCTGGTTGACCGGCAACTGCCGGGCGTCCGCTTCCCAGGCCGACTCCATCGCCTCGTAATTGTCCAGGAAGCGGGCTTCGTACGACGTCTCGGGATCGGGATCTTGCAGTTGCAGCACCACGTGCCCCTCGCGGACAATGTGCATGTTGGAACGGTATACGTCGTACGGATGGCGGCAGATGTGGATGAATTTCGCATTCGGATACAACGTGTGCAGCGCGGCGGCGCGACCCGTGTTGTGAGGGCTCTTGAGCAGCGGCCTGCGCGGGGACCAGAAAGTCAGCTTCTGCAGGAATTGATGGTACGCTTGCTGCCATTGCCTCCGCTGGCGGGTATCCAGTTTGTCCGGGTAGATGAACCGGTCGTAGTACGGCCACTGCCGGGGAAAGGTCAGACCCCATTGTGGCGACAAGCCGCACGCACCGGCCACCGCGAAATCTTCCTCCTGGGCCGAGAACAAGTGGAATGGCACATTGTCCATGGGGCGTTTCCAGGGCATCAGAGCGCACCAGACCGGCACCAGCAGCCAGCCGCTGAAGACACAGCCGTGCGGATTCATGACATGGAACGTGCGGGGCGTGGTGAATTGGGGATCCAGGGCCAGCAGGTTGTGCAGGTGGGTCGTTCCGCTGCGGTGAACTCCCAGGATAAAGACGGGGTCGAGTACCCGGCGGCGCCGCAGCAGCCAGGGCAGGATGAGCCGTTCGGGCAGTGTGAGCAGCGTGTTGACCGCCGAGATCGTCAGGATGACCAGCAGCCGCGGGAGATAGTCCATCCCAACCTGAAACCGAGCTGCCACGAGCCGTCCCAACCAGATATCGAGCGGCACGAGGACCTGGGGATGGGAAAAGGGAAATACCCGCTTGAAGTCGGCGTGCAGGGCCTGCTCCGACAGGGCCACTTTCCCCTCTCCACGCCGCAGCAGCAGAATCCAGCCCGTCACGAACGCGGTGCCCAGCAGGAACGCCATGACCGGCGCCTGGCGCGGGTCGCCGCCGCTCAGCCAATCGTAATACGGCGAGTCGGGAACGGCCTGCAGCAGCAGCAACCTGCCGGCCACCCGCCGCACCATGAGCCAGCCGGCCAGCAGTCCCGTGGAGACCAGGATGCTGCCCGTCAGCAGCCGCAGGACGCTCAGGAATCCGGCGGTCAGAAACAGGCCCAGCAGCAGGCGTTGCGTGTGCGGCTCCACGAACGACGGCAGGTCCTCGATGCGATTCAGCACGGCGAACAAGGCCGACGAAATCAAGACGGCCACCAGCCGGCTGCAACGGTCCCGCAGCATGGCCAGCAGGTATCCGCTGAAGATGAACTGCTGCGTAGCCGCCAGGGGGATCGTGGCCAGACCGGCGAGAGCTGCCTTGGCCAGGCGCGCCGGACCGACTTCCGAAATCCGCGGGCTGTAGGCCCCCAGCCCCACGGACAGCCCCAGGTAGGCCGCGTAGGTGACGATGCCAGCCGCCAGGCCCCAGAGGAACAGGCGCTTCCAGGTCGGCCCCACGATCGCGCCGTAGTCGGCCAGCGGCCGGCGGTCGAGCGACATCAGCAGCAGCAGGGTCAGCAGCGACACAACCAGCAACGGCGTGCCGCTTTCCAGCACATTGCCGGACCAGTTCAAAAGCCACATGCCGGCCTGCATCAAGGCCAGTGTCCCGGCGACCGCCGCGGCCCACGCCGCCAGTTTGAACCACGAGGGCAAAGAGCGAAAGTCCATAACCGCGGCCCCGCGAATCGCGAAACAGGCGAAAGTGAAGGGGCCGGCTGGTCAGCCCGAGCGATCCATGCGCGGTACTGACAGCCGAACTCTCTTGCAAGGCCATCCATTGCCTCGACTTGGCGGATTCTAAACCGATTCGCCAAATCCGGACAAGGTGGAAAAATTGCCGTCGAGCGGCCGTCCGGATCGCTGCAATTGGGCCGTGTTTCCCCCGCTGGAACAACGCCCAGCCGCACGGTCAACGGAGCCCCCGTGGTACGGCGAAGCGGTCAAGCGAGCTGGCCGGTTTCCCGCAGCCAGGCGTACGTGTCCTCCACCTGCTGCAAGATCGAAACAGGTCGGAAGTCCAGTTCCCGCTCCGCCTTGGCGTCGCTGCTGTGAACCTGCTTGATCAGCAACTTCACCAGGTCGGGTGTCAAGCGGGGTTGTTGCCCGGTGAACAGCGATTGCACTCGGAACAGGGGTTCCGCCAGCCGCAAAACCCAAGCCGACGTCGCCCGCTTGGAGAGCCGCTTGCCCATGACTTGCTGGATGGTGTTGATGAACTCCAGAAACGATGCCTCCGGTCCACCCAGCAGGTAGTTTTCACCCGCGCGCCCCTTGTCGGCCGCCGTGATGTGCGCGCGAGCTATGTCGCGGGCATGTGCGAAGCGACCAAACCCTGGCGGAATCGCCGGCAAATCGTCGCGATAGACCGAGACGAACAACCGCACCCAGTTGTGCGTGTCGTACGGGCCCACGATGTGGGCCGGATTCAGAATCACAGCCCGCAGCCCCTCGTCGCGGCAGGCCCGACGCACTTCCTCTTCACCCAGCCATTTGGTCCAAGAGTAATGTTGTCCGCAAGTGGCCGCGTTGGAGGGCGTCGACTCGTCGAACGGCTGATTCTGAATGCCAAACGCGGCAATCGACGACGTATGGACGAACCGCCGAGCGCGTCTGGCCAGAGCCGCTCGGACCATGTGCCGGGTCCCGTGGACGTTGACGTCGTACTGCAGGGGATACTCGCGCCGCCACTGCGATGTGTTGCCCGCCGCGTGGAACACCACGTCCACATCGTGGGGCAGACCCCGCAACAACGACTGTTCGTCGGTAACCGACCCGCGGACCCAGTGCACGGGCAGGCCTTCGAACGCCGCCAGTGAAGCGTCCGAACGGTATAAGGCCGTGACCTGGAACCCGTCCTCGAGCAACAAGCGAACCAGGTTCTGGCCCAGAAACCCCGTCGCCCCCGTGACAAACGCATGTGGCATCCGTGGGTATTGCTCCTCCGATCGTCGCTACTACGGCGCCGCGGCCGGCTGAGCGTCCATCTCCTGCGGTTCGGGCAGGCGTACCAGCAGCCAGTTCTGCGTCTTCTCCGCACCGAAGTGCACCAGCAAATTCGCCTCGTCCTGAGTCAAGTTGTAGATGCCCGTCTCCATGACCACGTCGGCATTCTGGCCGTCGGCGAACTTCCAGGCGGCCCGCTGGCTCTTGCGGTCCACCATGCCCTCCAGCGGGCGACTGCTGCCAGTCGTCTCGTTAAAGTACGTGCCCGCGATGATCCCCTCGCGGCTGACCGCCAACTGGATCAACATGCTGGAGTCCGTACCGTCTTCCTGCGCTACCTCGAACACGCCCAGCGGCATCCATTCCACCTTGGCGGCGTCCACGTCCGCCGGAGCGCTCTGGGCGATCGTGCTGGCCTGTTGGTAAAACGCCTCGCTGGTGGCGTACTGCTGATCGTTCACGAACACGAAGTTGTCCCGGTAGACAATCGTCGAGCCAAAGGCATAGTCGTATGGCTGCGACCAACCCCATCCCACGAACCAGCCGCCCACCGCGCCCCAGGTAGCGCCCCGCCAGAACCAGTAGGCAGGCTGGTTGGTCCACGACCCGTGCCAGCGCCAATTCGGCCCGTTGATCGGGTGGCGATTCCACCAGTCGCGGTCGAATGGACGATTCTGAACGTTGGTCCAACGGTTGCGAATCGAATTGATGTTGTTCTCGCGGTTGCCAATGTTGATGTCGCCAATGTTGATGTCGCCACCGGGCCGATCACCGATGCCGGGCCGGTCACCGATTCCGGGGCGGTCGCCGATCCCAGGCCGGTCACCGATTCCGGGCCGATCACCGATCCCAGGCCGATCACCGATCCCAGGCCGATCACCGATCCCAGGCCGATCACCGATCCCAGGCCGATCGCCGATTCCAGGCCGGTCACCGATTCCGGGCCGATCGCCGATCCCAGGCCGATCACCGATCCCAGGCCGATCACCGATCCCAGGCCGATCACCGATCCCAGGCCGATCGCCGATTCCAGGCCGGTCACCGATTCCGGGCCGGTCGCCGATTCCAGGCCGGTCGCCGATTCCAGGCCGTGTGCTCGGCAGAGTGCCAGGTGACGGACGGGCCAGTCCGGGCAGGTCGAGAAAATCCTGCAGTTGTCCGGCCGAGGGTCGATCGGAGAAACCGGGACGATTGGCTGCGATCCCCCCGCCGCCGATGTCTGGCCGGCCGCCGGGAAAGGTTGGTCGTTGCCCGCCCAGGTCGGGACGTGAGATGCCGCCAGGACTGGGCCGCGAGATTCCACCCAGGTCGGGACGTGAGATGCCGCCGGGACTGGGTCGCGAGATACCGCCCAGGTCGGGCCGTGAGCTGCCGCCGGGACTGGGCCGGGAGATTCCGCCCGAGCCGGGCCGGGAGATACCGCCCAGGTCGGGGCGTGAAATGCCGCCGGCGCCGCCCGGTCGAGACACCGACGGGCGGCTCATCGAAGGCGTACGCGACGCGCCGATGTTCGGTCGAGCCCCACCGCCTCCCAGGCCGCCCGCTCCACCCACGCGTCCACCACCGCCGCCAATGTGACCACCTCCGCCACCTCCGCCAATCCGGCCGCCGCGCGGCCAGGCCTGATCCGCCGCCAGCAGCAGGCCCAGAGTGGCAAACGCCGCTACGAGTGTCCAACGTTTCATCGTATGACTCCTGATCGCGAAGATCGGTTCGAATGCTGGGTATTCAGCCGCTCGCCAGGCTATTGGTCCGCCCGCACGACCAGCACTGGATCGATATTTGGCAACAACTCTCCATCCACTTGCCGGCCAATCGACGAAAACCGCACGGTATTCTCGTCCACCAACTCGTAAATCTGCGTGGCGGATGCCCGCCGGCCGTCGGCCAGCACATTCAGCGACTGCACGGTCCAGCGACCGTTGCCGCCCGACCAGCGACCAACGCCAAAGCCGCCGTCGGAATCAAACATCCACGAGCGGATGACCTGGGCCGCGGCGTCCCAGCCAATCACCTGCGTGCCCTCAAAGTCCACGCGATCCTCGACAAACACCTTGAACGAGCGGACCAGGAAATTGCGATTCGTGGTCCAGCGGCACGTGGTTTCGATCACGGCGCTCTCGTCGGCATCCACCCATCGGCCGAGCATCCATTCCAGCTCCTGCAACTTGTCGTAGCTCGAAGGCGGCGGCTGCGGCGGCTCCTGCTCGCGCACGCTGTCAATCTTCCAGCCTTCGGCCGTTTTGACGTGGATCGCCTCGTACTCCGTCTCGCTCGGCTCCTGTTCGGGCAGAAGCACGCGGGCGATGCCCGTTTCGACCGCCACGCTGGGCGACAGCAGCCGCACGTTCGTTTCGAGCAGTTCCAGATGGACCTGCTTCGCCTCGGCGAAGTACGCCGTGAAACTCTCCTCCAGTTGCTGCCGTCCTTGCAGAACGTCGCCCGAGGGCTGCACAAACTGGCCCGCCGGCGTCCAGTGGGCCGCCAGGGCCTTGGCGTCGGCCTGGTTGAACGCGGCCACGTACGAGTCGATGGCTTGTTGGATGGCCGTCAGATCCGGGTTCGCTGACGGCTCGGCCGCCGCCTCGTCGGGGA
>JAGFJK010000411.1 GCA_024102795.1 Pirellulaceae bacterium | reverse complement strand
AGCCACGCGCCCGAAACGGCTCGTCCGCCGCTCGCCGGCCACGGACCGGAGCTGGCCGGCGCGCCGCAGGCAAGTCCGGCCGACGTGACGCCCGTGGGATACCAGGTTCCCGATCCAGGGCCGGTTCCCAATCCGGGTCAGGCTCTGGATCAAGGGCAAGCTTCCGATCCGGGTCAAGCTTCCGATCTGGGGCAAGGCCCCGATCCGGGGCAAGCTCCCGTTCCAGGTCAGCCTGAAGAGATTCCCGCCCCGGAGCGGGCGGAGGCAACCAGCGGCACCTTGGAACTGGAGCAAGTGATCGACTCGGTCACCCGGGCCTACCCGCTGCTGCAAGTCGCGCTGCGCGACCGGCAGATCGCCGACGGCAAGCAGTTGGCGGCCTGGGGCGAGTTCGATCTGGGCGTCAAGGCATTCAGCATCGCCGAGCCGATGGGTTACTACCAGACCTACCGCAATGGCCTGGCGCTGGAGCAACCGACGTTCCAGGGTGGCTACCTGTACGGTGGATACAAGCTGGGCCGCGGCAGCTTTCAACCCTGGTTCAAGGAACGGCAGTCGAACGACGGCGGCGAGTTTGCCGTGGGATTCGGGATGCCGCTGCTGAAGAATCGGGAAATCGACGAACGGCGAGCGCAATTGTTTGACGCGGAACTGGCCCGCGAGGGAGTGGAGCCGGCGATCCGCGGGCAACTGCTGGATTTTGTCCGCCTGGCCTCGCAGGTTTACTGGACCTGGGTCGCTTCCGGCCAGGTGCTCGAAGCGCAAGAAGAGCTGTTGCGGCTGGCCCAGGCGCGAGTCCAGCAGATCGAACAGCGGGTCGAGGCGGGGGATCTGCCGAGAATCACGCGGATCAACAACGACCAACTGATCGCCGCCCGCGAAACCAAGGTGATCGAAGCCAGTCGGAAGCTGCAGATGGCGGCGATCAAGTTGTCGTTGTTCTGGCGAGCGGACGGTCAGCAGCCGATCGTTCCGGACACGAGCCAGTTGCCGGCCGGATTCCCCCCGTTGTCGCCGCCCGCCGCGGACCAGGTGCAGCGAGACATCGACGCCGCGCTGGCGGCCCGCCCGGAACTGGTGGAACTGGAACTGCTGGCCGAGCGGACGCGGGTCGAGCTGGCGAAGGCCGAGAACAGCCTGCTGCCCAAGCTGGACGTCGTGCTGCTGGCTTCGAAGGACGTTGGCGCTCGGGCGACCAAGACGGGTGACAAGACGCCGTTCGAACTGGAGGCGGGCCTGGTCGGGGACGTGCCCGTTCAGCGGCGGGAGGCGCGGGGTAAAATCACCGCGGCCCGCGGCAAACTGGCCCAGCTCGACGCCAAGCGGCAGTTCGTCGCCGACAAGATCACCGCCGAGGTGCGGGACGTGGTCTCGGAACTGATCGCCGCGCACGGCCGGGCGGAACAGGCCGGCATCAACCTGCGGCTGGCCCGCCAGACGCTGGACCTGGGCCGCGAACAGTTCAACGTGGGCGACATCGACCTGATCTCCCTGAATATCTACGAGCAGGCGGTGACCGATGCCCAGTTCCTGCTGATTGCGGCCCAGGCCGACTACTTCATCGCCCTGGCCGACTACCGCGCCGCGCTGGCCATGCAGCCGCGGGATTGACCTGGGAACCGTCTTGCTGGCGGGCAGGTGACTGGCGGGCCGATGACTGGCTGGCTGGCGGGACAGCCTGGCACAGCGCGTCGCTATCGCACCCAGCCCAGCACGTCGCGGATGACGCTCCATCGCGGTTGGTTCGTTGGCGGACTCTTGCCCAGGATCCAGTGGTCGTAGTTCTCCTGCATCGTGCCGTCCAGCTTCTTGAGCTGCACCCAATGTTCCAGCAGGTCGCGGAGCCCGCCGTCCCGCCGCCCAATCGCGTAGAACAGCGGCAGCGAGACGCGGGGACCGTCCGGCACGACCACCTGGTAACCCGGATGCAGGAGCGTGAAGGCCGAGCCGCTTTCGGCACTGATCAGCAAGGCATCCAATTCGTCGCCCCGCCCCTCGAAGTACTCGCCGCTGCTCCGCAGGGCCACCAGCTCCGCGTTGGGAATCAGCGCGTTGAAGCGGCTGACGAAGTCCCGGCTCAGATCCACGTAGCCGATCCGCGGACGGTCGAGCTTCTGGATCGACGCGTAGGACGCGAAGGCGCGCACCCGATAGTCGGGCACCACCAGCGACATGGTCACCTCCAGGTAGGGCGCCGTGTGCTGCATCTGTTCCGAACGTTCCAGGTTGCCGACCAGCCCCGACATGACGATATCGAAGTGATCCTGCCGCAACTGCTCGGCCAGCTCCGACCGCTCGAACCGCACGAACTCCAGCGTCACGCCCAGATCGCGGGCCAGCACGTGCGCCAGGTTGACGTCGTAGCCGACCAGTTGGTCGTTGACGTTGAAGTAGGCGAACGGCAGCTTGTCCTCATTGTATCCGACGCGCATCACGCCCCGCCGCCGCACTCGCTCCAGCAACGACTCGCCGGGCAGCAACGGATCGGGGTTGGGCCGCGATTCGCGAAACACGACCGCCGCCACTGGCCGATCCAGCAACTGCATGTGGGCGATCACCTCGTGCCTGGGTTCCATGTAGGCCAGCGTGTGGGTCAACCCGGCGCGCAGGGCCACGACCAGCAGCCCGCCCAGCAGCGTCATTGCCGCCACGTACCGGAGCAAGGCGGCGGGGCGGAGCCGCAACGTTCCGGTTACGGCGCACGTCGTGAGGATCGTGAAAGTCACCAGGTGGACGGCTCCCAGGCCATCGCTCAGCCGCTCGCAGTACACGCCCGACAGCAGAAACAGCTCGAACATATCGTGCGGCAGTCGCATCTGGTCGAGCAGATGGGGGATAGCCAGCAGCGGCCCGCCGAAGTAGCTGAACAACCCGGTGCCCAGAAATGCCGGGTACTCGTCCCAGTCCAGGCGGTGGCCCAGGAACCAGGACGCGAACGGGATGAACAGCAGCCCCAGCAGCTTGCCCACGTGCGGGAACGAATAGGCCAGCGGGTAGATCACGTCCACGGCCGGCGCGGACTCGGACGTCTGTTCCTCCCGGGCCGCGAACAGTTCCTCGGTCTTCTCAATCAGCAGCGGCAGCACGATCAGCAGCTTGCCCGTGGCGAACGCCAGCAGCCAGGCATCCCGCGACACGTGCCACACCTGCCGGTACATGATCGGCGTGCAGACCACGACCAGGTACGGCAGCACGACCAGCGTCAGAAACAGCGCGCCGCCGGTGTAGGCGATCAGGTAGGCCTGCAGTCGCCCGGCCTCGGCCAGCGAGATCGTACCGGCGGTGCTGGCGGCGATTGCCCAGACGCCCAGCGGAGTCAGCCGAGTTACGAACTGGCTGACCTTCATCAACGCGGCGCCCAGCAACTCCAGTTGGTCGATCAGCAGTTGCCGGCGTTCCAGCCGGGCCAGGGCCAGGCCGACGGCAATGCACAGCAGCACGACGGCCGATACCTGGCTGTCGGCCAGCGCGGCGAAAATGTTCGACGGGATGAACATCGCCAGCACGTCCGCGTTCGGAGGCGGTTCGGCAAGCGCCGTGCTGTAGAACGATCCGGTCTTCCACTGCGGAAAACTCAGCGCCAGGGCGAACACCGTCCACAACCCGACGGCCCACAGCAGCAGCAGCACGCAGCCGGCGACTCCCGCCAGCCGCCGCCTTTGGACCACGGTCAGCCGTCCCAGATTGCCGATCAGCACGACCACGACGTACGGCAGCACGGTCATCTGCAGCAGGCGGACAAAGGCGTCGCCCACCACGCTCAGCGGCGCGCAGTACTCGCCAAAGAAGATGCCGCAGAAGATACCCGCCGCCAGGCCGAGCATGGTCCAGGTGGACAGGCCGAGCCGGCGCTTGCGCTTGCGTCGGGGGTTTGAAGCTGGCGGGCCAGCGGGCATGCGTACCGCTCCGAGGGTCGGGCGGCTGGTCAGGGCAGGCCCCCGCCGGTCCGCGTGACACTGGGAAACCGCAGCCGGTCGTTGTGCATCTCGACCAGCAGGCGGTGGAACCAGATCGGCTCAAACCGGTATCTTGCCACATCCCGGCCCCCCAGTTCCAGATGCTTCATCCCCGATCGGTTCAGAATCCGCTCGACCGAAAACGAAAGTTGCCGGCCCGCGCGAGTCAGCTCGATCCGGTCCTCCGGCGCGACCTGGAAAAATCCCTGGTCATCGACCAGGTCGGGACGAGCGTAGCGCACCGCCACCCGCTCCAGCAGTTCGACGTACAGCGCCAGGTATTCCGGCTTGGCCAGGCTCGGCCGGTCGTCGCTCTGCGTGTCCCGCCGCAACCAGGCGTGCAGGAAATCCAGCATCCAAGTGCGTTCGTCAAAGGCCGGCTCGGAGTCTTGCCGCAGCCGCCGCTCGATCGTTTCCCGCAGCAGCGAGTTGCCCGCCAGATTCCACAACGGCGCGATCAGCACGCGATGGCGTTGGGTCCAATCGAGCATCGTCGCGTGGACCTGCGTGGTATATGGCGACTCATCGTCCAGCGTCACGCTGGAGTAGCTCCCGGATCGGTGGAATCCCGCCTGGCTCCAGCCGGTGAAATCCTGCAAGCTCATCGGCACCAGCTCATCGCCCCCCTCGGGCCGCCAGCGCAGCTTGTGCCGGTAACCCAGGTAGTTCCAGGTCGAGACCAGCAGGTCGCCCGTGGTGCGCAACCTCGGCGGGTGCAGCCAATGCAATTCGACCTCGCCCCGCTCATGCCGCTCCGCCAGCGGCTGCCAGCGTTGATGAAACGCCAGCGGCCGGCTGAACACCACGACGTGCCGGAAGTCACGCTGCCCGGAGAAGACGAACTGTTCGAGCTGGTCGAAGAACCAGCCGTGATCGTCCGGATGGATCTCGTCCAGCGAGTCGATCACGTAGATGGCCGCAGGCCGGGCCGCCAAATAGTCGCTGACCAGCGGCCGATCCCGATCCTTCACGGCCAGCAGTCGGTTCAGTACGACGTCGCCGTCGCGCAGGTCAGGGCGGGCTTCGGTCAGTCCGGCGGCCAGCCACTCCTGGTACAGTTCGCGAATATCCAGCTTGCAGACCGCTCCCGCCGGATCGTTCTTGCCAAACGCCTCTCGCTTGAGGAATGACTTGCCCACGCCCGCGTCCCCGGCCACCAAGGTCAGGCGACGAACGGAGCGGAGCCGCGGCGCCTCGTAGAGCTTCCTCGCCGCCGCGAACCGCTCCAGCAGCGCCGGGTTCGCCGCGGTATAGTACGCCGAGAGATCCGCGTGAGCGGCCGGCCCCGGCACGATCACCTCTGGCAGCAGCCGCTCCTCGATCGCCCGCAACCAGGACGTGTCGATGGGCGTCAGCCGGGACGCCGCCTCGCTGCCGCCAGGCCCCTCCTGGGCCGTCAATCGACCCGTTACCAGGCCGCAACCACAAACCAGGACCAGCGCCAGCCAACCCGCCAGCGGCCTTCGGCCGCGAAGCTGCAGTGCCATGGGAACGTCCATTCCTCAGACGAGTACCAGCCCAACTCAGTGAAACCCAAGTGGGCCACGATACCGCTGGAAATGTCCCGCGAGTAGGAGCGCTCACCCCGACTTAACCTGCATTTAACCGACTTAACGCAGCCTTAACCTGAGCGGTGCGGAGGGGCGGGCGGGAGACTGGCGTGCGGCTACGCGAACACGTCGGAGTAAGCTGTCTTCAGCGCTTCGATGCCGCGGCGCAAGGCCAAGGGGTCGTTGCCCACCGTGGGCATGCGGCAGCCGTGGTCGAGCGCTCGGCGAGCGAACTGGGGCGTGGGCACCACGGCTCCCCAGGCCTTGCCATGCCGCCGGCAGGCCTCGGCCACGCCGCCGATCGCTTCCCACAGCGTCGGGTGCTCGAATTGCCCGACCACACCCAGCGCCAGCGACAGGTCGGCCGGTCCGATGAACAGCAGATCGACGCCGTCCAGCGCGGCGATCGCGTCGGCGTCGCGCAGCGCGCCCAGCGTTTCGATCTGGATCGCCACGAACGTGTCGCGATTGGCGTCGTCGACAAACCGGGCCGGCGGCTTGTGGGTGTAGTCCGCGTCCCGGCCGCTCATGTTCAAGCCCCGCGTGCCCAGCGGAGCGAACCGGGTCCAGGAAACGAACTGCCGCGCGTGATCCGCGGACTGGATCTGGGCCCCCATCACGCCGCCCGCGCCGGCTTCGAGACACTGCGTGACCTGCCAGTAACCGGTCGGCGGGATGCGCACGAAACAGTCCATCTGATTGGCTCGAGCGGCCAACGCCAGCGTGATCAACTGCTCGCTGGTTCCCGACGCATGCTCGTGATCGATCCAAAACCCGTCGTAACCGCCCGCCAGACCAAACATCTCGACAACCATCGGGTGCATCATCCGCCCCAGGGCGAAGGTCCGAATCAAGCGGTCGGTGGTCAGAAGCTGTTTGAAGGCTGCCATCGTCGAAGGTTACTCCCGGCCGCCCTGGGCGGCCCGCGACGCGAAACTGGTCAGGAGCGCGAATTCTATCCGCAACTGCGGTACACTGACAGGCCGGAGGCCCGCCACCACCAACACCACCGAAGTCACCCGGATCGTTCATGCGGCGCGTGCTGAAATCCCGCTTCGTCGCCGACTACGGATCGGTGTTCATCCTGCTGCTGCTGTGCGCGTACTACAGCCTGGCCACGCTGGGCGAGCAGCATCCGGTCACGCCCGACGCGGGACGCCGGCTGGCCCGGCGGATCGTCCAGGTCGCCGGACCCTCGGCACAGGTCCTGATCGTGGTCCGCGACACCCAGCAGGATCGCCTGTACGCGGACGCCGTGCGCGGCGAGCTGGAGGCTCTGGGCGCGAACGTTGTGGGCCAGGTGCTGGGCCAACCAGCGGATGCCCGCGCGGAACTGGAGCGGCTCGGCGCCGCCGGCCAGCGGCTGGATGCCGTCGCCACGCACCAGCCCAGTTCCGGCTGGGGCCCGCCGCGGTCCGAACGCCTGGCGTCGCTGGCCGCGCGCTATCCCGCGCTGGCTGATGTGCGGGTCTATCAGCCGCGAAGCTACGTCTGGCCGGGGTTCCTGACCCGCGAGAACCTGCTGAACGTCGTCAACCAGAATGCCGACGTGGCGATCATCGCCATCGGCATGACGCTGGTGATCATCACCGCCGGCATCGACCTGTCGGTGGGCAGTCTGCTGGCGGTCTCCGGAGTGCTGACGGCGGTGGCGATCCAGCAATGGGGCGGCGGGCCGCGGGCGTCGCTGCTGACGCTGGCCGGCTGCGGACTGATCGGGATCGGCGTCTGCGGGTTGTGCGGCGCGTTCAACGGTTTGATGGTCACGGCGTTCCGGGTGCCGGCGTTCGTGGTGACGCTGGGCATGATGATGGTCGGCCGAGGGCTGGCGCTGATCATCGCCGTGCGGTACCAGGCCGCCATCTCGGGCGGGACCACGGAAGGGACGCCCGAAGCGGTGCGGATCCAGTCGGAGCTGTTCGGCTGGCTGGGCAACGGCCAGATACTGGGCGTGCCGGTGCCGATCGTGTTGATGCTGGTGCTGTATGTCCTGGCGCACCTGCTGATGAGCCGCACGGCGCTGGGCAGGTACATCTACGCGGTGGGGGGCAATCCCGAGGCGGCCCGGCTGTCGGGCGTGCCCGTGTTTGGCGTGCTGGTCCTGGTCTACGCGCTGTGCGCCGCCGCCGCCGGACTGGGCGGAGTGGTCGATGCCTCGCGGTTCGAAGGCGGCCGGCCCAACGCGGGCGAACTGTACGAGCTGCAGGTGATCGCCGCCGTCGTGGTGGGCGGCACCAGCCTGGCGGGCGGCGAGGGCCGGGTGTTCGGCACGCTGATCGGCGCGTTGATCATCGCCGTGATCCAGAACGGCCTGAACATGGCCGGCGTGAAGAGCTACGAGCAGAAGGTGATCTTCGGCGCGCTGATCCTGGCCGCCGTGCTGCTGGACCAGCTCAAAAAGCGCAAATTCGTCTGATCCGCGATCGTTGCCGCCGCCGCCGCGCCGCCTGGCCCGCACTCCCGCACCAGTGCTACTCCAACCCCAGCCCTACTCCCGCACCAGCTTCCAAACGTCCTGCTGCATGTTGTTGCCGGCCACCATCCAGAGCGCGTTGTCGTGAACGAAGACGCTGGCCGCGTGGCGGGGACGCCAGGGCGTCGCGGGCAGTTCCTGCCAGTGCGTGCCATCGGCCGAATGCCAGACATCGTTGCGATTGCCGCCGTCGCGGTGGTAGCCTTCGAGCACCCACAGGCGATTGTCGAACACGGCCACCTCATGATACTGGCGCGGGTGCCAGGGAGCGGCGGCGGTGTGCTGCCGCCAGTGGATGCCGTCGGCCGAGCTCCAGACGTCGTTGAAGAAGTTGCGGCTGGGGGTTTGCGGCGTGTCGTAGGTGCCGCCGCCCAGAATCCAGATCCGGTCCTGGAACACGGCGCTGCCGCCGATCATCCCCCGCGGCGACCAGTACGGCTCGACCGGCGGCACTCGCTGCCAGCGCCGGCCGTCGGTCGTCGTCCAGATGTCGCGGTAGAAGGTTTCCTCCGAGGGCGCGAAGCCGGGCATGGTCTGCCCCCCCAGGATCCAGATCTTATCCTGGAAGACCAGCGTCAGGTGCAGGGCGCGCGGCCCCCAGGGGACCGGCTGGTCGCGGTTGACCAGGTGCCAGCGCACGCCGTCGGCCGAGTTCCAGACATCATGTTGATAGTGTCCCTGGTTCACGTCGCCGCCGACGATCCACATCTTATCCTGGAAAACGACGTAGCCGGCCGTGTGGCGGCCCTCCCAGTCCGAGGCGGGATCGAACGAGCGGTCGAGAAACGTGTTGGGCTTCCGCAGCGTCCAGGTGGCCCCGTCCCGCGAGCTCCAGACCTCGTTGTTGCAGATGCGGGGAAAGTGCCGCTTGTCGCCTGGATTCCAGCCGCCGAGCAGCCACATCTGATCCTGAAACACCAAAGCGCCGGCGCCGTCGCGGGGCGCGTACTGCGCCCGGTCGGTCACCTGCACCCAGCGGTACCGGACTTGCGCGGCGTCGGGAGCGGGAGGCGCGGCCAGCAGCGCGGCCAGCACGAAGGGGAAAAGCGGGAGCGGCATCTGGAGGCACCTGAGTAAACGGACTTTGGGGATTGCGACAGGGCGTTGTCCTGTGCTTACCGTCCTATCAGAGCGACCAGGATGCAAAATGCAACATTCATGTGGGACTTGAATTGCCGCGCCAGCCACCGACCCCCTTCTGGCACCCTCCCCGGAAGCAGGTCGTGCAGCTTATGAGTTGTTGTTTCGAACGTCTCCTGTCGGAGGGACTCACCATCGGTAGTTGATGAGCGTCCCGACCTGTGCCACCCCCAAGTCCGGCTGGACGCTGGCCGCGGCAGCGGGTTCAAACCGCGGTTGGAAGGCTCATCACGCGGAGCGTGATGGCTACTTTATCGGGGGGTACGTCGGCGGGCGTCGATCGACAAGCCCCTCGGTCGCCGGAATCCGCCAGATTGCGGGCAGCCGCAGGGAGGGGCGGGGTTTGACACCTCGCAACTGGGAATTATAATCTGCGGTCTGCCGGAGTGCGTGAAATGGACTGCCTGGATTAGGTTTAGCGCCATCATCTCTCTGTTTTTCGAGGCCTGAGCTTATGCTCTTCGCTGACCGTACATCACGGTTGAGCTCGCAGCCACACAGCGCAACTCCTCGCTTCGATCATCCCCAGCCCTTACGATTCTGCCACGCCAGAGAAAGGCAGCTATGCCGCGCCGATCTGCTGCCGCGCTAGCGGTCCGCCCCGCCGAACGTCGCCTTCGCAAGCAAGCTCAAGCTGCAGCCACCCTGGAAAACCGCCGGCTGCTGCTGGAAACACTGGAGGATCGCCGCCTGATGGCCGTGGGGCCTCAACTGGTCACGATCCGGACCAGTGGCGGCGCGTTCCTGAACGACGGCGATTCCCGCAACGACGCGCTGGTGGATCTGACCTTCCGTTTCAACGAGGGCCAGGCGATCGATCCCGCGACGCTCGGCGCCGTGCGGCTGACGCGCAGCGGGTTCGATGGCATCTTTGGCGACCCGGTGGACGGGTTTGGCGATGACGTCGTGCTGCAGCCGGGCTTTCTCGGGCTGGGCGACGTGCCGAACGAAGTCGTCATGCGCTTCGCCACACCGCTGCCGGACGATGCCTACCGGATCGACATCATCGGCTCCGGCACGCAACCGTTGCGGAACACGGACGGCGAGGCGTTCAACGACGGCGTGGACGAGCAGATCGACTTCGAACTGGATCTGGGCGCTCAGGTCGTGGCGATCGTGCCGCAACCGATGGCGCGCGTCGGCGCCTTGCTGACTCAGCAGCGCAACCGGATCGACGTCTATTTCAACGACGACGACCTGTTCGTGGAATACGACGGAATGGGCAATCCAACCGCTCGCTCGGCCGAGCACCCGGCGTTTTATCAACTGATCCTGACCCGCGACACGGTCAGCAACACCGACGATGTGCTGTTTCTGCCGCAGTCGGTCAGCTACGATCCGGCGGCGGACCGGGCGACGCTGATTTTCGCCAGCGACCTGGAGGACCTGGAAGTATCGCCGGGAGTTCCGGTGGGCCAGGGCACGTTCCGCCTGAAAGTGGGCGTCAGCCAGGGCTTGCCGTCGCCACCTCTGCGAATCGCGCCGGGTGTCGATGTCACGTCCGATTTCAACACGGGCGGCGCCGTGGAAGTCCGTTTTGTGGGCGATCCGCTGCAGGTCGAACGTTTCGGAACGGCGACGCGGATCGTGGTGACCAAAAGCGACCACGGGGCGGCCGGCCTGCCGATCGTCTCGGTGGTCGACAACCAGATCCGCATCAACTTGAACACCCGAGCCGGCAGCGTCAGCACGGCGGCCGACCTGGTGGCGGCGATCGCCGGCCACCCGGAGGCGTCGGAGCTGGTGACCGCGGTGATCGCCAGCGGCAACCCGGCGGCCGACATCACCACGCCCGCCATCGATTATTCGCCGCTGGTTCTGGTTGGGCACGGGACGAGTGTCGATACGGCCACGGACCTGGGGACGATCGATGCGTCAGGCGCGCTGGTCTCGGCCCGCATCGACGCGCAGCTTAACCGCCTGGATTTCCCGGGAGCGTCCGATGAACCGGGACATCGCGACATTCCGGGCGACGTCGGCTCGGGCTACGACCAGCACATCAACGCGCTGTTCGGAGCGGACAGGGACCTGGGCGTGACCACCGTCCTCTACAACTTCAAGCCCAACTACGGCACGTCGGTGTCCGGCGACCCGCTGACGAACCTGATCACCGAGAACCAGAAGCAGGCGGCCCGCCAGGCCCTTTCGGTCTGGGGCGACCGGCTGGGCGTGCAGTTCCTGGAAACCGCGACTCAAGGCCTGACCATCGTGACCGGCGACCCGTCGGCGCTGAACCCCAACGCGGCGGACGTGGTGAATCACGCCTTGGACTTCACCAATCCCGACTTGAATTTCATCGTCCGGACCGATCCGAATTTCGCCCGCGGCATGCTGATCCTGGACAGCGCTCACCAGTGGGATGACACGCTGGGCGGCGAGTGGTTCCGCACGGCGATGATCGGCGTCGGCTTCATGCTGGGCCTGGAGCGGGCCGAGGACCTGCCGGAATCGACCGTCATGTCCTACGTCAACAGTTATATCTACCCTGGCAGCCCGCCGGCCGAGGCCGTGCTGCTGGACAACCATGACGTGGTCCACGGGCAGTATCTCTACCGGCCGGACAGCAACGACATCGACCTCTACCGGTTCCAGGTCGATTTGGGCGATGCGGGATTGATGGAGAAGCGGACGGGGCTGTTGACGCTGGAGACGATCGCCGAACGGCAGGCCAACGCCAGCACGCTGAACTCGCATCTGGCCCTCTACGAGGAAGTCGAGGTGCTGGACGAGCACGGCATGGTGGTCCGCCGCGAGCCGCGGTTGATCGCCCGCAACGACGATTACTTCAGCGAGGATTCCTACATCCAGGTGGAAGTCGGTTCGGGCGTCTATTTCGTCGGCGTCAGCGCCAGCGGCAACGGCGACTACGATCCGATCCAGGAGGATACCGGTTTCGGCGGCGCCAGCCAGGGCGTGTACGACCTGCGGATCGGCGTCCGCCCGCAGGACGACGGCGACCGGGTGATCCGCGACCTGGACCGGATCAACGAGGGCGTGCCGGGAACTCCGCTGGACGGCGACGCGGACGGAACGCCGGGCGGCGCTTTCAATTTCTGGTTCCGCGTGGTGGACACGCCCGACACGATCTACGTCGACAAGGCGCACGTCACCAACAACGCTCTGCCCCGCGGCACGCTGGCCAACCCCTGGGACGAACTGGACAACGCGCTGGCGGTGGCCCAGCCGGGCCAGGTCGTACGGCTGGTCGCCAACGGTGGCCTGGACGGCAACCTGGGCACGCTGGCCGACAACTTCGCCTACGAGATTGGTTTTGGAACGCTTCCCGGCCAGCAGTTGGAAGACGGCACGACGATGGCCGTGCCCCGCGGCGTCACCGTGATGATCGATCCGGGGGCCGTGTTCAAGCTGCGGCAGGCGCGGATCGGCGTCGGCAGCTCGTCGCTGGGCGTCGACCGCAGCAACGGCGCGCTGCAGGTGCTCGGCACGCCCTCCCGGCCGGTGTACTTCACCTCCTGGCTGGATGAAACAATCGGCCTGGATACGCACCTGCCCACGACCCAGCCCGCGGCGGGCGACTGGGGCGGGATCGTCGTTCGCGCGGACCTGGACAACGCCGAGGGGCGATTCAGCTACGAGGATCAGGGGATTTACCTGAACTACGTCAACCAGGCCGACCTGCGTTACGGCGGCGGTCGGGTGACCATCGACTCGGTGCAGCAGGTCGTGAACCCGATCCAGTTGATCGAAACCCAGCCGACCGTCAGCTTCAACCGCATCACGTTCAGCGCCGACGCCGCCATGTCGGCCGATCCGAACAGTTTCGAGGAAGTGAATTTCCACGGGCCCAGGCACCAGCAGCAGGGGCTGTTCACGGCCGACTACACCCGGATCGGGCCCGATATCCATGGGAACCGGCTGAGCAACAATTCGACCAACGGCCTGTTCATCCGCATTACCACGCCGGCCGGAAGCCAGTTGCGCCGCCTGACCGTACCGGGTCGTTTCAACGACACGGACATCGTGCACGTGCTGGCGGAAAACCTGCAGGTGCAGGGCGCCGCCGGCGGCCGGCAACTGGATACCAGCCGCCCGCCGTCCTCACTGGTCACTTCCCAGCCGCAGGCCGGCGGGACGCTGGCAGTTGGCACCTACAATTACAAGCTCGTGTTCCTGGATGACCGCGGTTTCCAGGGCCGGCCGTCGTTGCCGACCAGCAACGTCACGCTGGCCGGCGCCCAGGGCCAGGTCCGCCTGGACAACCTGCCGCCGGTGACCAGCGGTTTCCGCTACAAGCAGATCTATCGCAGCCAGGCCGGGGGCCAGGGCCCGTATGTGCTGGTCGGGCAAGTCTCCTCGGCCACCACCACGTTCACCGACAACGGGACGCGGAACGGCCCGGTGCTGGAGCGTGATCCGTTGGACAGCCGCGGGATCGGTCTGGCGGCGGTGGCTGGCGGTTCCCTCCCGGCGGGCACCTACAACTACCGGCTGGTGAACGTGGACCTGGCGGGTGTGGAAGGCCCGGCCTCGGACCGGACCAGCAACCTCGTGCTGGCGGCCGCCGGATCGATCTCGGTGACGAATTTGCCGCCGGCAGCGGCCGGTTTCGTGGGCCGCCGGTTGTACCGCAGCACGGCGCAGGCCGATGGTCCCTACACGCTGGTTGCCGAACTGGATGCCGCGACCGCCAGTTTCCTGGACAACGGCAGTGACCTGGGCGAACGCCTGGACCCGGCCAGCTATGGCGTGGTGCGGAGCCGCGGCCAGGCCCGCCTGGCCATCGATCCGGGCACGATCGTCAAGCTGGAAGGCGCCCGCATCGAGGCCCGTTTCGGCGCGCAGGTGCTGATCGAGGGGATCAACGGCAGCAGCGTGATCATGACGTCGAAGCTGGACGACCGGTACGGCGCCGGCGGCACGTTCGACACCAACAACGACGGCACGCTGGCCCGGCCCGCTCCCGGCGACTGGGGCGGCATCTACGTCGGGCCGCTGGGCACGGCCAGCATCGACTATTCGCTGCTGGCCTTCGGCGGCGGCATCAACCGGATCGAAGGTACGTTCACGGCCTTCAACATGATCGAGGTGCACGAAGGCGACCTGCGGCTGGCCAACAGCGTGCTGGAAAACGCCGCGCCGGGCGTCGGCGGCCTGGCGCCGGCCGACCGCTTCGGCCGCGGCACGAACCTGCCGGCCACGATCTTCGTACGGGGCGCGCAGCCGGTGATCAAGGACAACCTGATCCGCGACAACGCGGCGACGGCCCTCACGATCAACGCCAACTCGTTCACGCACATTGTGCAGCCCGATCCGGGACGCTCCACCGGCTTCATCGGGGACCAGCCGCGCTTCGACCAGAACCAGGGTCCGCTGGTCCGCGGCAACATGTTCGTCAACAACCCCCTGAACGGCATGGTGATCCGCGGCGAAACGCTGACCACCGAAAGCGTCTGGGACGACACCAGCACCGTGCACGTGCTGTTCGACCAGGTGGTCGTTCCCAACTTCCACACCTACGGCGGCCTGCGCCTGCAGAGCAGCACCACGGATCGCCTGGTCGTCAAGCTGTTCGGTCCCGGCGACAACTTCGACGGTTCGGTCGGTGCCGGCTTCACGGTCAGCGGCCGCCCCTTGGAGATCAACGACCGTATCGGCGGCATCTTGCACATCGTGGGCGAACCCGACTTCCCGGTCGTGATCACGTCGCTCAGCGACGACACGGTCGGTGCGGGCTTCCGGCCCGACGGCTCGGTCCAGACCGACACCAACAACGACGGGATCGCCAGCGTGCCCTCGGCCGGCAACTGGCGCAGCATCCGGCTGGACCAGTTCAGCCACGACCGCAACGTCGAAGTGGCGCTGGAACGCGAAGCGCCGGGAGTGGCCAACACGGGTGAGAATAACCGCCCCGACCGGGCCCAGTATCTGGGCGAACTGGCGGCGTCGGAAACCGGCGGCGACGACAATCTCCGCCTGGGATTCGAAATCCGCGGCCTGCTGCAATCCAAGAACGACGTCGACGTCTACAGCTTCGACGCCACGGCCGGCACCGAGGTCTGGTTCGATATCGACCGCACGACCCGGCCGCTGGACACGGTCATCGAACTGATCGACACGGCGGGCAACGTCGTCGCTCGCACCGACAACAGCCTGGATGAAGCGGCCGATCCCAGCCTGCTGTTCCGCTCGGCGGGCATCCCGGCGCAACACGTCAACCCGCTGACCAAGGTGGCTCCCGAATTCCAGCCGCGGCATGTCTCGGGCCTGGCCAAGGACTTCTTTTCACTGAACGAGCTGGATGCCGGCATGCGGCTGATCCTGCCGGGCGTGGCCGGCACGCGCAGCACCTATCACGTGCGGGTTCGCAGTTCCAGCCCCGACCTGAACGAGCTGGAAGGTGGTCTCACGGCCGGTGTCTACGTGATGCAGATCCGCCTGCGGGAAACCGACGAACTGGCCGGATCCACCATCCGCTACGCCGATGTCCGCTACGCCACCAACGGCATCGAACTGTACGGCATGCCGGGCCACTCGCCCCTGCTGGGCGAAGCGGCCGAGGACGAGGAGATCGGCGGCCCGGAGACCAACAACCACATTATCTGGAACCAGTTCGTGCCGGGCTCCGGCGCCCAGGACCTGGGCAACCTGCTGAACGCCGATCGGGGCGCGACCAGCATCGCCGGCACGATCGCCACGCTGGACGACGTGGACTTCTTCGAGTTCCAGGTGAACTACGACGCGATCGGTCCCAGCGTCCATACGTTTGAGCATTTCCCGGCCGTGTTCGATATCGATTACGCCGACGGCCTGTCGCGCCCGAACACGAACATCGTGGTGTTCGACGAGTTTGGCCGGCCGGTCCTGATCGGCCGCGATTCGAACATCGCCGACGACCGGCTCGTCCCCTTGGCCGACGGCGACCTGTCCGACCTGTCCACGGGTTCGATCGGCGTGCTGGATCCCTACATCGGCCCGGTGATGTTGCCCGAGGGCACGTACTTCGTGGCGGTGGTCTCCAATGCCCGCCTGCCGCGGCAACTGCTGCAGAACCCGATCACGCGCGTCGAACCGGTCAACTCGGTAACCCGGATCGTCGAGGACCACATCGGATCGTTCGGCGGCTCCACGGCGGCTCCGCCCGAAGTTCCCGTGCTGCTGGACAATTCCAGCATCATCCCGATGGATCCAGAGGATGTGACGCTGTTCGTCATCCAGGATCTGGAGGACGACGACGATCTGGCGACGCTCACCGCCCTGGATCCGTTCACCGGAGCGATCAAGTGGACCGTGGGCGACTACGAGGGCCAGGTGTTTGACATCGCCACGCGGCTGGATGGCAACGTCTTCGGCCTGTCGGCTCCCGATACCGACATCGACGACGCCTCGGCCGGCCTGCTGCAAGGCGTCAATACCAGCGCCGAGCAGTTCGTGGGCAGCCGCGACACGCTGATTGCGACGTACCACCAGGATCCGCTGAATCCGGGCATCGCCGTGCCCAGCGACGTGGGGATGCTGTTCCACGCCATGACCTACGGCGACCTGGGCGACGGCATCGAACGGCTGTTCGCGGTCGGCAGCCGTGGCGACGCCTTCGATCCGATGAATCCCCGCCCCACCGGACCGTCGTACTTCACCAACATCCTGTATCACATCGATCCCCGAACGGGCCAGGCCTTGAGCGCCCCGCAGGCGGATCGCGTGGGCAACGCCCGCTTCCAGGGCGCCGGCACGCAGATTGTCGAACGGGGCTTCCTGGACACCAACGTGGGCGGAGGTCCCGGCGGCATCGTGGCCGGCCTGGCCGTGCTGAACAACGTGCTCTACGCGCTTTCCGACACCGGCGGCCTGTTCGTGGTGAACAATCCGCTGAGCAACACGGCCAGCCTGACCTATATCGGCGACGTGGTGGACAATTCGGGCATGGTCAGCGAGATCGAGCCGAACAACGACGTGATCGAGCCGAGTGCCGACCTGACGCTGGCCCAGGATCTGGACCGCGAGGTCTGGACGCAGCGGTTCAGTCCCGACATCGGCGACCGCTTCACAAATACGTCAACCGACATCAAGCACATCACGATCGAGGGTTCGGGCGACGACGGCTTCGTGGATTTCTTCCCCGAACTCAATTTCGACCTGGACGATCCGCGAGGCATGACGATCGGTCCGGATGGCAATCTGTACGTGGCCAGTTTCGCCACGAACCAGATTCTGCGATTCAACGGCACGACAGGCGAGTTCATCGACGTTTTCGTCGGGGCCGGACTGGACGGTCCCATGGTGCCCCTGTTCGGCGGCGACGTGAACTTCGACGGCGTGCCGGAGCTGTACGTGACCAGCTTCAACAGCGATTCGGTGATCCGCTACGACGGGGCGACCGGCCTGTCGCTGGGGACGTTCGTGCTGCCCGCCAGCGGCGGCCTGGACGGACCGACTGACATGGTGTTCCGCGGCGGCGATTTGTATGTCGCCAGTTCGCTGAACGACCGCGTGCTGCGTTACGACGGCACGTTCGGCACGTCGCTGGGAGTCTATATCGGCGCCGCCCTGGGTGGGCTGGACGACCCGCAGGGCATCGCCTTCGACGGGATGGGCAATCTGTACGTCAACAGCCGCGGTGCGAACGCGGTGTTCGTGTACGACAACCAGCCGGTCCCCGCGCTGCTAACCACGCTCACGGATCCCCTGCTGCTGCAACCCGGCCTGGGCCTGCGGTTCAGCCCGGGCGGGGGCAGCCTGTACGTCAGCAGCACCGGAGCGGACAGCGTGCTGCGGTACGACTTCGGCCTGATGGTGTTCACTCCCTATGTGATTCCCGGTGCCGGCGGCCTGGACGGACCGGAGGATATTGTTTTCGTCAACGGCAACACCCAGATGCTGGTCTCCAGCTCGCTGGACGACAAGATTCTGCTGTACGACCGCGGGATCTTCGCCGCCACCTTCGACCGAACATTCGTGCCGTTCGGCACGGGCGGTTTGAACGACCCGCGGGACATGGTGATTGGCCCGGACGGCTTGCTGTACATCTCCAGTTGGCAGTCGGACAGCGTGGTCCGCTACATCCCCGAAACGAAGACCTTCGACACGGTGTTCGTGACCTCGGGCAGTGGCGGATTGAATGGTCCCCACGGCCTGACGTTCGGCCCCGACCAGAGCGGCGACGGCCAACCCGACCTGTACGTGGCCAGCCAATTGTCGAACGAGATTCTGGTCTACAACGGCGTGACCGGCGCGCACATTCGGGATTTCGTGACGCTGGGGCTGGATCTGCCCACGGGAATCGCCTTTGGTCCGGATGCCACGGCCGACGGAGTGCCGGAACTGTATGTGGCCAATTTCCTCTCCGACAACGTGATGCGCTACAACGGCGTCACCGGCAACTTCGTCTCGCAATTCATCCCCACGGGATCGGGCGGTCTCGACCAGCCGATCGGCATTCAGTTCCGGCCCGATGGACTGCTGTACGTGGCCAGCTCGGGGGCGATGAGCAACAACATCCTCCGCTATCGGGCCAACACGGGCGTGTTCTTCGACGCCTTCCTGCAGGCGAATCCCCGCCTGCAGGGACCGGCTCATTTTGTCTTCGCCGCCGACGGCAATGTGTATGTGACCAGCTTCAACAACAACGCCATCATGCGTTACGACGCGGTCAACGGCACGTTCATCGACGACTTCTCGCCGGCCGGCCTGCCGATGATGCCGGGCAACGAGGGGCTGTTCCGGCCGGTGGGCATCCTGCAGGGCGCCGACGGCCTGCTGTATGTCGCCAGTTCGGCGTCGGACGAGATCTTCCGCTTCGACACGGCTGGAACGCCGACTTATGACTACTACCATTTCAGTGTCGAAGAAGACGGCAGCCTGGCCATCTTCGATATCGACTTTGGCGACGACGGCAATCCGGGCAGCTTCAACTCGATGCTGATCCTGCTCGACGACGGCGGTGGCGTGGTCGACTTCAACGACGACTTCAGCCCCACGGCGGGCGCGGGCGGCAGCGTCAGCCGCAACGACGCCTACCTGGAGGCGATCCTGGACGAAGGCGAGTATTACCTGGTGGTCGCCGAAGCGCTGACCGTGGAGGACGAACTGGCCACGGGCAACCGGCCCGACCTGAGCGACACCTACACGCTGCACATCTCGGTGGAGAACTGGGACGGCCGGGCATTTGCCGGACTCGCGCGCCGGCCGCGGTTCTCGGACGTCGACCCGTTCACCGACACGCTGCTGTCCATCGACACGCTGGGCGACATCTATTCCTTCGGCACCGACGCCGTGGGCAAGCCGTTCTTCAGCAACGGCCAGAGCATCATCTCGACCGGCGTGTTGGACGCGTTTGGCCTGTCGCTGTCGGCCACGCTGTGGCACATCACCGAGCAGCGGCACAGCGACCTGGGCCACGGCCTGTCGACCGTGTTTGACGACAGTCGCGGCAACGCCCGGGACGTGCAGGAAATCGAACCCAACGATACGGTCCCCTTGGCGCACGACCTGGAGGAGGAGTTCTGGACCCTGCGGTACGATGCCAATCTCGGCGACAACAGCGACCCGGTCGTCAACACGTCGATTTTCTATCCCCATATCACGGTCCAGGGCAGCGGTGACGGCACCCACGATTTCTATTCGTTCCAGGTCACCCAGCCCAACGCGGTCGGCCTGTTCGAGATCGACATGAGCCACGACCACCAGTTGTCGGTCAACGGCTTCCTGGACGACGACCCGTTCCAGTTCATGGACGCCGAGCTGACGCTGTTCGATTCGCTGGGCAACGCCCTGGCCTTTAACCGCTATCCGGCGAACCCGACCGACGGCGACGCGGGCAACGACTTCCTGGCGGTGCATCCGTTCGTGGATCCGCCGCCGATCGAACCGTTCATCCGCTTTGTCTTCCCCACGCCGGGGACCTATATCCTGCAGGTGACCAAGCGGACCGCCACGCAGACCGGCGTCGCGCCGGATGTGGGCGATTTCTACACGCTGCAAGTGTCGGTCGAGGGGCATACGCTGGATGGCCCGCCGGTCGATGGCGGCCAGAGCTTCTTCTTCGGCACGGAGCTTGGCGGCGATGTGCAGAACGCCACGGCGGGCACCGTCCAGATCACCTCCATCGCCCACGGGCTGCTGGGCGGCGAGCGGGTGTATGTGGAAGGCGTGATGGGAATCGACGGCGCCAACGGCACGTTTGAAGTGGACATGGTCAGCGAGGACGTGTTCGAGCTGATCGACTCCGATGCCACCGGCACCTACCTGGGCGGCGGCACCTGGCGGATGCTGCGGACCCCCGAGGACATCAACGGCAAGCTGCTCAGCAACCCGTTCAGCCTGCGGGGCTATTCGCCCGAAGACAAGCCGACGCTGTACTTCAACTACCTGCTGGATGCGTCCGGCAATCCGCTGATCGACATCGCCCAGGTGTCGCTGGTGCAGGAGGACGGCACGACCACGCCGCTGGCGGTGAAGAACACCGAACTGAATCCGGTGCCGGCCACCATCCTGACGCTGGCCGAGGACATCGTGGAAATCGTCTGGCGGCAGGCCCGCGTGGAGCTGGACGACTTCGCCGGCCTGGAGAACATGCGGCTGCTGTTCGAATTCGACGCGGCGGACCAGGTGGCCACGGATCTGGAAGGCTTCTTCATTGACGACATCATCATCGGTTTCGCCGAACGCGGCGAGATGATCTCGCACGCCTACAACGATCCGGTATTCGTGGCCAACCCGGAGCTCACGGTCGAGGAGATCGTGATTGGCAACTACCAGCTCGAAATCCGCCAGGCGACGGATTTTGGCCGTTCGAGCCTGCTGATCCCCGACACCAGCGAGATTGCCTCGCTGCACCTGGAACAGAGCTACGACACGAACGACCGGCACGCCGGCCAGTTCACCATGCTGGTCCCGCCCGGCTCGGCGATCAACGACACCGACACGTTCACCCTGTACGACGGCATCAACACGGTGGTCTTCGAGTTCGACACGGGCAACGGCGTGGCCGAGGGCAACGCGCAGATTCTGTTCCAGCCGGCCGATCCGGACGATGTCGTGGCTCGGCAGATCCGCGACGCGATCAATGCCTCGTCGGTCCAGAGCATTCTGGCCATCACGGCGGGCCTGTCCGACGGGACGAACGAAGGCGTTCGCGGCAACGACAACCGGTTGAACCTGTACGGCAACGCCGTGATCACCGGCACCAGCATCCCGGTCGTGGCCCATAGCGGCCAGGGCGACGGCAACCTGTTCCGCGACCAGGGACAGTTGCTGGTCCACTCGAACTTCATCACCGATGCCCGCGACTGGGGCATCAAGGCGGACGCCGGCCAGCGGAACCGCGAAACGGGCCTGGATGTCGGTTTCCTGCAACCCTCGCCGGGCCCCGTCCGCCGGTTGCAGGAGCTGAACAACGCCCCGGCGGGCGGCCTGGCTCCGGGCGCCACGATCGAGAACAACGTGATCGCCGGCGCCGGTCTGGGTGGGATCCACTTCAGCGGCAACGAAGCGCCTTGGGAGATCATCCCGTTCCAGCCCACGCCGGCGCTGCCCACCTCCGGCGACCGCAGTTGCGATGGCGTGACCTTCCAGATCCGATCGGGCCGCACCACGGTGACCTTCGAGCTGGAAGACCTGTCCGGTTCGCCGATCGGCCAATGCGGCAGCGGCGTCATGGGCGGAAACGGCTGGACGCCGGGCAACGTGCCGGTGTTCTTCCGCCGCACGGGCAACTACCCCACGCCGCTCGGCCCCCGCGGACCCGGCTACGACCAGTACGAAATGGTGCTGGCGATCCGCGACGCCATCAACGGCAGCATCCTGGTCACCAACGGCACGACCGAAACGGTGCGGGCCACGGTCGGCATGAGCCGCGGGATCGGCGGACCGTTCCTGCCCGACGATATCCGGATCTACGGCGCCTGGCCGGCCCTGTACCTGGAAAACGTCTCGTTCGTGACGCTCAATCCGTCCCGCGGCTTCATCAGCCGGCAGGTGCCGCTGGCCGCCGCGCCGCAACCGTTCGGCCGGATCATCAACAACACGATCTACGGCAGCGACGGGACGGAATCCTTCTTCGCCGGCAGCGGCTTGAGCGAGCCGAACGATACGATCTTCGAGGCGGTCAATACCTACCAGGGGCGGGCGCAGAACCCGGAAGTGTACTCCACCACCGCCACGATCGGCGACAACCTGGATACGCCGTTCGATCGCTCGATGGACGTCGATTTCTACAAGATCCACCTGGACATTTACGATCGCGTGACCGTCGACGTCGATGCCAACGAACTGGGCGGGCGGTTGAATTCGGTGATCCGCCTGTTCAACGCGCTGGGCGAGGAAGTGGCCAGCAGCGACAACGATCCCGCTCCCGGTGAAACCCGCAGCCTGGACTCGTATCTCGATTTCACGGCGACCGAAGCCGGCACGTACTACGTCGGCATCAGCGGCGCGCTGAACGACCAGTACAGCGCGATCAGCCTGGGCAACCGCGAGGGCGAATCGAGCCGGGGCGATTACGACCTGGAAATCAACGTCTGGGCGCCGCGCCAATGGGTGATCCAGGCCGTCGATGGCACGTTGATTCCCGACGGGGCCACGATCCAGGTGAAGGACGTTTCCGGCGCGGTCGTGACTTACGAATTCGACATCGGCAACGGAGTGGCCGGAACGAACGTGCCGATCCTGTTCGATCCCTCGCCGATTCCCAACAGCGGCAACCGCGGTCCGGGCTACCGCGCGCCCGAAGTGGCCGTGGCCGCGGCCAGCGTGATCGGCAACGGTCTGACCGGTGTCACCGCCACGCCCCTGGGCGGACACCGAGGCGGTTCGATCTACGGACCGGTAGCCGGCCGGCCCACGCAGTTCTTCATCCTGCCGGTGCCCGACCGCCGGATCGACCCCGACATGGAAGGCTTCAGCCACGACCATCACTTCACGGCGCCGATCTCGACGACCGAGCTGTATATCGTGATCGAAGGGGCCGCCAACGTCACCAGCTCGTTCCTGCAGATGACGCCCACCCCGACCAGCAACGTCGATTCGCTGCTGCTGGAAACCGGCATCCTGGTCTCGGAGAACGCCAGCCCCACACTGCTGAACAACATCCTGGCCAATCTGGAATCGGGCATCCTGCAAATGGATTCACCCACCACGATCGTGGGTGCCTCGCTGTACCAGCACAACCTGAACACGAACTCGAACGTCGGTTCCACCAACGAGGACTTCAGCATTCCGCTGGGCAACCTGGAACCGCTGTTCGTGGACGCGGCCGACGGGAACTTCTACCTTGCCGCTCGGTCGCGGGCGATCGACAGCGCGGTCGATACGCTGGAGGATCGCGCCGGCCTGGTGACCGTCAAGGACCCGATGGGCCTGGCCGTGTCGCCCATCCTGGCGCCCGACCGGGACGCCTCCGGCCAGCTCCGCACCGACGACCCCGACGTCGCTCCGCCCCTGGGCCTGGGTGCCAACGTGTTCAAGGACCGGGGAGCGGTCGATCGGGCCGACTTCGTGGGCCCGGCCGCCGTGCTGGTCGAACCTCTGGACAACGATACCGAGGGGATCGACCTGGATCCGACCGAGACGATCGTCCAGTTGTCGGCAGGCGACCTGAACAACTTCCGCATCCAACTGGTCGACGGCGCCACGCAGGGCGACGGCGGCGCCGGCATCGGCGTTGACGATTCGTCGGTCACCAGCGAGAAGATCAGTATTACCGAGGACGGCGTGCTGCTGCAGCCGGGGGTGGACTACAACTTCCGTTACGACGCCACGACCAACGTCATCAGCCTGGCGCACGTGACCGGCATCTGGCCGAACAACCGGACCTACGTGATCCGCCTGAACAACACCGACCGCTTTGTCATCGACGCGCCGCGGGGCGACCAGGTGGTGGACGGCCAGACGTTCTTTATCGAGGATCGCAACAATAACGTCGTGACGTTCGAGTACGAGAGCGGATTCAGCATCCGCGTGCCGCAGCCGCTCTCGCTGCAAGTTCCGCCGCAGGGCGTCGGTCCCGGCGGGATCACGGACGGCCAGACCTTGATCGTCGCTCCGCCGCTGGGCGCCGCGGTGACCTTCGAGTTCGACACCAACTCGCCGCCCAACGTGTTTTCGGGCAACCTGGGCATCGACGTCTCGTCGGCGACCAGCGTGGACGACGTGGCCAACGCCATTGTGACGGCGATCACCAACGCGGCGCTGGGCCTGCGGCCCGCCAACCTGGGTGGCGGCGTCGTGCACCTGGGCGCTCGCCGCGGTTACTTCGTCGATACCACACCCACGGTGGTCAGCCAGTTCGGGTTTGCCGGCGTGTTTGTCGACGGCGAAACGTTCACCGTCTCGGAAGGCGCTAACTCGGTGACCTTCGAGTTCAACGAGACGATCCTCAACCCGAACGTCATGCCGGGGAACACGCGGATCGAGTTCGATAACACCTTCACGCAAGACCAGTTGGTCGACGTCGTGGGGGCCGCCATCGCCGCGGCCGGATTGAATCTTTCGCCGGTCAACCTGGGTAACGGCCTGCTGCACGTGGGCGGGACCGTGGCCCACGACATTCAGATCCCCATGACCAGTCTGATGATGCTTGCCGGCCAACCGGGCGTGTTGCCGGGCACGACGCTCGAGCTGCCTGGCCCCGTGGCCCTGCTCATCCCCGCCATCGGCGCTCAGCCGGGCGGGATCGAGGACGGGCAGACCTTCATCATCGACGACGGCATGTCGACGGTCGTGGTCTTTGAATTCGAGAATACGCTGATCGGCGACGGCGTGACAGGAATGAACACGGTCGTGCCGTTCACGCCCAACGACTCCATCGATACGCTGGCCGACACGCTGGCCGACATCATCGGCATGGCCGGCTTGAATCTCTCGCCGGCCAACGTGGGCGGCGGCGTCGTCGAACTGGCCGCGACCATCGATCACGTCATCGACCCGGACCGCAGCACGCTGGAAGTCATCGGCCGGGTGGACGGCGTCGAGGACCAGGAGATCTTCACGATTTCGCGGGCCGGCGCGCCGCCGGTGGTGTTCGAGTTCGACAATGACAACATGACCACGCCCGGCAACCGCGTGATCCGGTTCACCGACACGACGACCGACGACGAACTGATCGACGCCATGATCGCCGCCATCCAGGCGGGTGGACTGGCCCTGAATCCGATCAAAATCTCGTCGCAGTCCCTGCGGCTGAACGATACGGCCGCCTATGCCACGGACGTCAGCGGCAGCAGCCTGATCAAGACCGGCGTCGCCGGCGGTTCGGTGGCCGTCCCGTTCGTGCCGGACGCGTCGTTCACGGAAGTCGATTTCGCCCAGCCGATCATCGAGGCGATCGTCACCAGCCCGCTGCAAGGCGTGCGGTTGAATGAGCGGGGCGCGGCCAGCTTCTTTGTCGAGAACGCCAATGCTATCAGCGGCGACGTCCCCAGCTTCTTCGCCCGGGCGATCCGCGACCTGGCCGGCAACCTGCTGCTGCCGAATCAGGCCACGAGCCAGACGCAGTTCATCATTGTGATGCCGAACGTGGAGCTGGACTTCGGCGACGCGGCCGCTCCGTATGCCACCACCTTCGCGCAGGACGGGCCGCGCCACTCGATTGCCAGCAACAACGTGTTCCTGGGAGCCAGCGTCGACGCCGACGCGGATGGCCAGCCGACCATGGGAGCGGATGGCGATGACAACGACACCGACGGCAACGACGATGACGGCGTGAGCTTTGACGGCATCTTCAACCGCTTCCTGGTCACGCCGATCACGGTCAACGCCTCGGCCACCGGCCTGCTGGACGCCTGGATCGACTTCAACCAGGACGGCGACTTCGACGACTTCGCCGAACAGGTGTTCCGCGGGGTGCGGCTGTTCGCGGGCGACAACCCGCTCTCGATCAGCACGCCGTCGTTCGTGCAGTCGCCCGGCATCCTGTCCACGGTCGCCCGTTTCCGCTTCAGCAGTTCGGGCGGCACCTCGCCCACCGGTCTGGCTCCGGATGGCGAGGTCGAGGACTACCTGATCCAGATCCTGCCCGGCACGCCGCCGGTGGCCGACAACGATTTCTACAGCACGGACGAGAACACGGCGCTGAACGTGCCCGCGCCCGGTGTGCTGGTGAACGACACCGACGCGGAACTGCAACCGCTGAGCGTGTTCGATTTCGATGCGACATCGCAACTGGGTGCCACCGTGACCGTCGCGGCCAACGGCGGTTTCCAGTACGATCCGGCTTCGATCCCCGCCATCCAGTCGCTGGCCCAGGGCGACCTGGTCCTGGACACCTTCACCTACCGGGCCACCGATGGCGTCCTGCCCTCGAACGTGGCCACCGTCTCGATCGCGGTCAGCGGCGTGAACGACGCGCCGACGGCCACGGATCTGTCGGCATCCGCGACCGAGGACGGACCGCAGGTAGTCGCCGCCTTTGACGGCGACGACATCGACATCGACGACAACCAGGGGTCGCTGCAATACACGATCCTGACCGCGCCCAGCGAGGGCTCGGTGATCAATAACGGCGACGGCACGTTCACGTTCGATCCCAGCGGAGCGTTCCAGGATCTGGCGGCGGGCGAAACGCGGGTGGTCACCTTCGATTACCAGGCCACCGACCGACATGCCGCCGACAGCAACGTGGCGACCGTCACGATCACGGTCACTGGGGTGAACGACCGGCCGACAGTGGCCGACGTCGCTCTGGGAGCGGTCGAGGACGGGCCGGCGGTGGACGGGGCCTTCGTGGGCGACGACGCGGACAGCAACGATTCGCCCGGCAGCCTGATCTACACGCTGACCAGCCTGCCGCCCGAAGGCTCGGCCACCAACAACAACGACGGCACGTTCACGTTCGATCCCGATACCGACTTCCAGGACCTGTCGCAGGGGCAGACCCGCGTGGTCAGCTTCAACTATACGGCCACCGATTCGCTGGCCAGCGTCAGCCTGCCCGGAACGGTCAACGTCACCGTGACCGGCGTGAACGACGTTCCCACCACGACCGACGTGCTGATCAATGCCTTCGAGAACGGGCCGGGCGTGCTGGGCAACTTCGGGGGCGACGACGTGGACAGCGAGAACAACCCCAGCAACCTGCTGTATATGCTGTTGAATCAGCCCAGCGAGGGCAGCGTAGTCAACAACGGCAACGGGACCTTCACGTTCAGCCCCGGCGCCGACTTCCAGGATCTGGCCCAGGGCGAGATCCGTTTCGTGTCATTCGACTACCGGGCCACCGATGCACGCGGCGCCGTCAGCAACGACTCGACCGTGACCATCCGCGTCACAGGCGTAAACGACGCGCCGGTGGCTTCGGGCGTGATGATTTCGGCCATGGAGGACGGGCCGGTGGTGACCGGGGCCTTCGCGGGCGACGACATCGACAGCGACGACAACCCGAGCACGCTGGCCTACATCATCACCAGCACGCCCAGCGAGGGGACCGTCAACAACAACTTCAACGGCACCTTCCGCTTCGATCCGGGCACCGGTTTCCAGGACCTGGCCCTGGGGCAGACGCGGACCGTCAGCTTCAATTACGTGGCGATTGATTCCCGCAGCGCCAGCAGCGCGCCGGGCACGGTGATGGTGGTCGTCACTGGCGTCAACGACAACCCGACCGCGGCAACCGTGCTGGCCACGGCCCGCGAGGACGGCCCGCAGGTGATCGCTCAGTTCGCGGGCAACGACATCGACAACGACGACAACCAGGCCACGTTGATCTACTCGATTCTGTCGATGCCCAGCGAGGGCAGCGCGACGAATAACGGCAACGGCACCTTCACGTTCGATCCGGAAGACGATTTCCAGGACCTGGCACTGGGCGCCAGCCGCGTGGTGTCGTTTTCCTACCGGGCCACCGATCGCCACGGAGCGGTGAGCGTGCTGGGTTCGGTCAACGTGACCGTGACCGGCGTCAACGACGCGCCGATCGCCAACGACGTGGCGGCCGGTGCGATGGAGGATGGGCCGCCAGTCGTCGTGCCATTCGATGCCGACGATATCGACGGCGACGATAGCCGCACGACGCTCAGCTATGCCCTGCTGAGCACTCCGTCCGAGGGCAGCATCACCCAGGTTTCAGGAGGCAACTTCACCTTCAATCCGGGCTCCGCGTTCCAGAACCTGGCCGCCGGCGAGACCCGCGTCGTCTCCTTCGACTACCGCGCCACGGACCGGCATGGCGCCTCGGATACGGCCACCGCGCGAATCACGGTGACCGGTGTCAACGACGTTCCCGTCGCGGTCGCCAACAGCTACATGGTGAATCAACTCACCGTGCTGAATGTTCCCGCCGCGGGCTTGCTGGCCAACGACTCGGACGCCGACGCCAGCGACTCGATCCGCGTGGTCCGCCTGGGCAGCACCGGTGGATTGGTCGGCACCAGCACGCTCGGAGCGAACGTGACGCTCATGGCCGACGGCAGCTTCAGCTACGACCCGACCGTCTCGGCCACGCTGTTCGCCATCCCCCGCGGCAGCACCCGCCTGGATACATTCACCTACGTGATCGCCGACAACCAGAACGCCGAGGCCACGGCCACGGTGTCGGTCACCGTGCAGGGCGTCAACAAGCCGCCGCAACTGGTGGATGACTCGTACCAGACGCTGGAAGACACGATCATTTCGCAGCCGGCCATCACGGGCGTCTTGAACAACGACCGCGATCCCGACGGCGATCCGCTGGCCGTGGTGGCGTTCCAGAATCCGAGTACGCTGGGAGCCACCGTCACCGTCGCGTCCAACGGCAGCTTCACCTACAATCCGACCACCTCGTTGACCCTGCAGATGCTCGGCTTGGGTGACACGATCGAGGACACGTTTACCGTCACGGTCAGCGACGGGCAGGGCGCCCAGGTAATGTCCACGGTCCGGGTCCTGGTCGAGGGTTTGAACGAGAACCCGGTGGCCGTGAACGACATGGCGAGCACGCCGCGGAACACGGCCGTGCTGATCGATATCCTGGCAAACGACAGCGACCTGGACGGGACGCTTGTGCCGGGCTCGATCACGCTGCTGATGACGCCGCAGAACGGCATCGCCGTGCCCGACGGAACCGGCAGAATGATCTACTCGCCCAACGCCGGTTTCCGCGGCACGGACACCTTCCGTTACACGGTCCAGGACGATGACGGCGGCGTATCGAACATCGCGCTGGTCACGATCCTGGTGAACGACCCACCGGTGGCGGTCGACGATGAAGCCGCGGCGATCATCAATGCCACGGTCGCCATCGACGTGCTGTCGAACGACAGCGACGCCGATGGCGCCTTGAACCCGGCCACGGTCGCCGTGGTCGCTCAGCCGCAGCACGGCGTGGCGACGGCCAATCCCGACGGCACGGTCTCCTACATGCCCAACCTGGACTACTCAGGTCCCGATTCGTTCACATACCGGGTCCGCGACGACAGCGGCACGCTGTCCAACGTGGCGACCGTGACCCTGGACGTCTCGGACAACCCGTTCCCGTGGCAGAACACGCGGCTGCGATACGACGTCAACGACGACGGTCTGGTCACGGCGGTCGATCCGTTGATCGTCATCAACCGCATCAACTCGTCCGGTGCCGGTCCGCTGCCGGTTCCCTCCCCCGGCACGTCGCCGCCGCCCTACTACGACGTGGTGCCGGACAACTTCGTCGCGCCGTCGGACGTCAATGCGGTGATCAACTACATCAACACGTTTGGCAGCGGCGAGGGCGAGTCGGCCGGCGGCGGAACGCTTGCCAGCCGCGGAGCCGCGGTCAGCGGGGAAGAGGCTGCCAGCACACTGGACCGATACCAGTTGATTGTCGAGGGGCGAGCGCCGGTACTCGACCCGGCCCTGTTCCGCCCGGCCGCCGCATCGCGCCGAGCGGCGACGACCAGCCAGCAACCGCTGGACGCTGTCGCTCGCATGGCCCCGGCGCCGCAACCGAGCCGCGATCTGCTCAGCACGCTGGCTCAAGCCCGGACCTCGGGCGGCGCGGCCGAGCATCTGTTTGATCTGGCCCTGGAGGAACTGCTGCAGGAGAAGGAGCAAGGCGATCTGTAGTTTCCGGCGGCAAGCTGATACCGTGGTAACCGAACGGCGCGGCCGCTTGCCGTGGGCTGGTTGGCTCGTCAGCCTGATGGTCTGGATGCTGGCAAACGCCGGTCCCGCGCTCGCCCAGACCACCGATGTGTTTGTCGGCGGTCAGGACGGATACCATACGTACCGGATTCCCGCGTTGGTGGTTGCGCCGGACGGCGCGCTGCTGGCCATCTGCGAGGGACGCAAGACCAGCCGAGCGGACCATGGCGACGTGGACCTGGTGGCCCGTCGCAGCGAGGACGGTGGCCGCACCTGGTCGGCGACGCGGTTAGTCCATGAGCAAGGTGGCGACGCGCTGGTCACTATCGGCAATCCCTGCCCCGTGGTCGATCAGGAAACGGGCGTCATCTGGTTGCCGATGACGCGGGACAACGACGACGTGCTGCTGGTCCGCAGCGCCGATTCGGGAAAGACCTGGTCCGAGCCGCGGCGGATCACCGGCAGCGTCAAGCAGGCCGATTGGACCTGGTACGCCACGGGTCCGGGCGTCGGAATTCAGCTTACTCGTGGTCCCCACCGCGGGCGGCTGGTGATTCCCTGCGACCACCGCGTACGGCAGATCGCCGACCGCCGCCAGTCCACCCGCTCGCACGTCATCTATTCCGACGACCATGGCCAAAGCTGGCGAATCGGCGGGGCGACCGAATTTCTGATGAACGAGTGTGCCGTGGCGGAACTGGCCAGCGGCGACTTATTGCTGAACATGCGTAGCAATCGGGGCCTGGCCCGCCGCGGCGTGGCGCTCAGCAACGACGCAGGCCTTACCTGGTCGGCATGCCGCGACGACGCGGCCCTGGTGGAACCGGTCTGCCAGGCCAGTCTGATTCGCTGGACCTGGCCCGGAGACAACTCGCGGAGCCGGCTGGCGTTCTGCAATCCCGCCTCCGCCGGCCAGCGGCGCGAGCTGACCGTGCGGCTCAGCTACGACGAAGGCCAGACCTGGCCGGTCAAGCACCTGGTCCACGATGGCTCCGCTGCCTACTCCTGCCTGGCCGCGCTGCCGGACGGCCAACTGGGGATTCTCTACGAACGGGACGATTACGCCCGGATCGTGTTCACTCGCCTGGCGCTGTCCGTACTGGAGCCATAACCGATGCATAGTACGCCGCCCGGCGGCAGCCGCCAGCGCGCCGCTGCCGTCACCCGCCGAGGTTTCTTGTCTCAATCGGTGGCCGGGATCGCCGCCGGCGCCGTGGTCGTTCAAGGATCAAGTCACGCGTTGCTGGCCTCTCAGCCGGCAACGGAGCAAACGGATTCCACGGCCGCCGCGGATATCGCTTCGCGGCGGGAACTGTTTGTCGACGATCAGTTGATCGAACGCCTGGAAGGTGGAACCCGGCTGCGACTGCATCAACCGATTCCCCGCGAGACCTCCTTGCAGCACGACGCTCCGTGGGAAGGCACCGGCAGCGGATATCACAGCATCTTCCAGGACGGCGACCTGTACCGGATGTACTACAAGGCCTGGCATCTGGCCGTGGGCGGCGGCAAGGTGGACACCGGCCGCCACCCGCTGTTCTGCTGCTACGCCGAGAGCGACGATGGCATCCAGTGGCGGAAGCCCGAGCTGGGGCTGCACGAGTTTCAAGGTTCGAAGCAAAACAACATCGCCATGGTCAGCGGCACGCTGGGCAACCTGCGAGTCGACGCGGGACATCCGGCCGTGTTCAAGGACGAGAATCCCGCGGCCGAGCCCGACGCTCGCTACAAGGCCATTCTGCGTTCGGCCGGCCCCAATGGCTTGCTGGTCTTCAAGTCGCCCGACGGACTGCACTGGTCGCCGCTCAGCGACGAGCCGATCCTCCGCGGCCTGGGCGCCTTTGACTCGCAGAATCTCGCCTTCTGGGATCCGACACTGGGCAAGTATCGAGCGTACTGGCGGATTTTCACGGCCGGCGTCACCGACGACAAGAACTGGAAGCCGGGCGGGTTCCGCGCGATTCGCACGGCCACCTCCGACGACCTGCGGACGTGGAGCGAACCGGTCGATTTGACATACGTTGATTCACCGGTCGAACATCTCTACACGAATCAGATCAAACCGTATCACCGGGCGCCACACCTGCTGATCGGCTTCCCGACGCGATACGTCGACCGCGGCTGGTCGGATGCGACGCGGGCGTTGCCGGAACTTGCCGAGCGGGAAGCGCGCGCGGCGGCCGTCCAGCGGTATGGGACGGCGATCACCGAGGGCCTGCTGATGGCCAGCCGCGACGGCCAGCGATTCAAACGCTGGAACGAGGCATTTCTGCCGCCCGGCATCCAGCGGCCCGGTTCCTGGAACTACGGTCATCAGTATCTCGGCTGGCACGTGGTGGAAACCCGGTCCAGCTTGCCTGGCGCACCTCCCGAACTGTCCCTGTACGCCGGTGAAAGCTACTGGACGGATCCCGGCAGTGCCGTCCGCCGGTACACGCTGCGGCTGGACGGATTCGTATCCGCGCGAGCGGATTGGTCGGGCGGTGAACTGCTGACGCGCCCCGTGGTGTTTTCCGGCCAGCGGCTGATGTTGAACTTTGCCACCTCGGCCGCCGGCAGTCTGCAAGTGGAAATCCAACGCCCCGACGGAACGCCCTGCGAGGGATTCGCGCTGGACGATTGCCCGGCGATGTTCGGCGATCAACTGGACCGGCCGGTTACCTGGAAAGCGGGCAGCGATCTGGCCAAGCTGGCTGGCAAGCCGGTCCGTTTGCGGTTCCACCTGCGCGACGCCGATCTGTACGCCTACCAGTTCGGCAGCTAGCAGTTCGGTTTCTCACGATCGGGTCCGGGCCAGCGGGCACGATTCGCAGTGCAGCGAAGACAGACGACCTATGTAGATCGCTGCTTCAATAAGTCCCGGATCTCCGTCAGCAGCAGTTCCTCGTTCGATGGCGCGGGTGGCGGCGCGGGTGCCGCCGCTTGCTGCTTCTTGGACTTCATCACCCAGCCCAGGAACTTGACGATGAAGATGAACAGCACCACGGCGATGATCAGGAAGTTGACCACCTCGGCCAGGAACGCGCCGTAGGGAATCGTCTTGCCGTTGACCACCCAGGCCCAGTCCTGGTACCCCTGCTCGCCCGGCATCACGACGCTGACCAGCGGCATGATGATCTTATCGACCAGGGCCGAAACGATCTTGCCGAACGCCGCGCCGATGATCACGCCGACCGCCAGGTCAATCACGTTCCCCTTGAAGGCGAAGTTCTTGAATTCATCCAGCAGCGAGTAGGCCGTCTTGGTGGGATCGAATGGCAGGCCGCCCTTGGTTGTCTCCGCCATGTTGCCCTCGATGAAGAGCGAATTGACTTGGATAGTCACGGTCGCGAGGACCGCCGGCCACGCGGCACAAAGTCGACGAAGCAGGCCTGGGCAGTGTACAATGCAGGGGAGTTGCGGATCAACAGCGTTTTTGCAGTGCCTCGTTCAACGTGCGGCTGGGGCGCATCGCCCGGTCGGTCAGCACCGGGTCGGGGTGGTAGTAGCCGCCGATGTCGACCGGCCTGCCTTGAGCCGCATTCAGTTCGGCGACGATCGTCGCTTCCTGCTCGGCCAGCTCCCTGGCCAGCGGCATGAACTCGGCCTGCAATCCCGCATCCTGCGTCTGGGCGGCCAGAGCCACGGCCCAGTACAAGGCCAGATAGAAGTGGCTGCCGCGACTGTCCAGTTCGCCCGCGTCGCGGGAAGGGGCCCGGTCCTCGTTCAAATGTCGGCCAATGGCCTGGTTGAGCGTATCGGCCAGGACAAGGATCCGCGGGTTCTCGGTCTTGTGGCCGAGATCTTCGAGCGACACGCCGAGGGCCAGGAATTCGCCCAGCGAGTCCCAGCGCAAGTGGCCTTCGGCCAGGAACTGCTGGACGTGCTTGGGGGCCGAGCCGCCAGCGCCCGTTTCGTACAGGCCGCCGCCGTCCAGCAGCGGGACAATGGACAACATCTTGGCGCTGGTGCCCAGTTCCAGGATCGGAAACAGGTCGGTCAGGTAATCGCGGAGCACGTTGCCGGTGACCGAGATGGTGTCCTGGCCCGCTCGCGCCCGTTCGCAGGTGACCCGTGTCGCCTCGACCGGCGACAGAATGCGGATGTCAAGCCCCTGGGTATCGTGTTGCCGCAGGTAGTTCTCGACCAGCCGAATCAGGTTGGCATCGTGAGCGCGGGCCGGATCCAGCCAGAAGATGGCGGCGTGACCCGACTCCCTTGCCCGGCGCACCGCCAGTTTGACCCAGTCGCGGATCGGCAGATCCTTGGTCTGGCACATCCGCCAGATGTCGCCTTGCTCCACGGCGTGTTCCAGCAGCACTCGGCCGTCGCTGGCGACCACCCGTACGGTTCCGCTCTGGGGTAATTGAAACGTCTTGTCGTGGGAACCGTATTCCTCGGCCTTCTGCGCCATCAGGCCCACGTTCGAAACGCTGCCCATCGTGGCCACGTCGAATGCGCCGTGCTGCCTGCAGAAGTCGATCACCTGCTGGTACACGCCGCTGTAGCAGCGGTCGGGGATCAGTGCCTTGGTGTCGTGCAATTTGCCGTCGGGGCCCCACATCCTGCCCGAAGACCGGATGGCGGCCGGCATCGAGGCATCCACGATCACGTCGCTGGGCACGTGCAGGTTCGTGATGCCGCGATCGGAGTCGACCATCGCCAGCGAAGGTCCCTGCTCGTACACGGCCGCGATGTCGCGCTGAATGGCTTGTTGCTGGTCGGCGGGCAGCGCGGCAATCCGGGCGTACAGGTCGCCCAGGCCGTTGTTGGGATTAATCCCCAACTGGTCGAACAGGTCGGCATACTTTTCGAACACGTCGCGGAAGTACACTCGGACCACGTGGCCGAAGATGATCGGGTCCGAGACTTTCATCATGGTCGCTTTCAGATGCAGCGACAGCAGCACGCCGGATGCCCGCGCGGCATCGATTTCGCGAGCCACGTACTCCCGCAGCGCTCGGCAGCTCATCCGAGCGGCATCGATCAGCTCGCCCGCCTGCAGTTCGACCCGGTCCTTCAGCAGCGTGGTGGTCCCGTCGCTGCCGGCCAGTTCGATGCGCACCGTGTCGGCCCGCTCCAGCACGTGCGACTGTTCGCTGGAATAGAAATCGCCGTCGCTCATCGACGCCACGTGCGACCGGGAATCGGCCGACCAGGCACCCATCGAATGCGGATGCTGGCGGGCATACTCCTTGACGGGAGCGGCCACGCGGCGGTCCGAATTGCCTTCGCGGATGACCGGATTGACCGCGCTTCCCAGCACCTTGGCGTAGCGAGCTCGCGCATCCCGCTCGGCGTCTGTCCGCAGCTCCTCCGGGTACTCCGGCACGTCGTATCCCTGTTCCCTCAGCTCGCGGATCGCCGCGGCCAGTTGGGGCAGCGACGCGCTGATGTTCGGCAGCTTGATGATGTTCGCTTCCGGCCGTTTGGCCAGCTCTCCCAGCTCGGCTAGCGCGTCCGGCTGTCTGCGGTCGTCCGGCAGCCGGTCGGGGAAGCTGGCCAGGATGCGTCCGGAAAGCGAGATGTCCTTGAGCTCGATCTCCAGGCCGCTGGACCGGGTGAAGGCCCGGATGATCGGCAGCAGCGAGTGGGTGGCCAGTGCCGGTGCTTCGTCGGTCAGCGTGTATACGATGCGTGCGGTTGCGTTCGCCATGGTTGCGGAGTCGTCCTGCTGCGGAAAGGGTCCTCTGGAAATCTGCACGTCTTGCCGCGCCCGCCGACGTCCAGGTTTGGACATAGTATAATGTTTTCACGATTTCCCGACAGGCGAGCCACGTGGCGGCCGAGCGGACGTGCTTGCCGACCGTGGGGATACGATCAACCTGGATTCCTGGAGGACTTCCGATGAGCACCCGCGGTCATTCGCACTGGTCGTGCATGTTGCTGGCGCTGCCGGCGTTGATTCTGGTCCTGCCCGCCGCTCGCGGCGACGAGCCGGCGTCGCTGGTCGAGCCAGCATCGCTGATCGAGCCGGGGGCCAAGGTGGTGAAACTGGCCGGAGACATGAAGTTTACCGAAGGCCCCGTCTGGCTGCCGGCCGAGAAGAAAGTGGTCTTCTCCGACATTCCCAACAGCAAGCTGATGCAGTGGAGCGAGAGCGACGGGTTGTCCGAGTTTCGGGCCAGCGAGCAGTCGAACGGCAATATCCTGGATCTGGAAGGCCGGCTGATCACCTGCCAGCACAGCGGCCGCAACCTGGTGCGGACCGAGAAGGACGGCAGCCTGACCGTGCTGGCCGACAAGTACGAGGGCCAGCGTTTCAATTCGCCCAACGACGTGGCCGTCCGCTCCGACGGCACGCTCTGGTTCACCGATCCGCCGTGGGGTTTGTGGGGTTCCAACCAGCCGGCCGAGGTGCCCGGGCACTGGGTTTACAAACTGGATCCGGCCACGGGCAAGTTGCAGGTGCTGGTCAAGGATCTGGCGATGCCCAACGGGATCGTGTTCTCGCCGGACTTCAAACGGCTCTACATCGCCGACACGGGCGGGCACCCGCGGCATCCTGATCCCCAGATGCGCGAGCTGCCTGGCAGCATTCGCTGCTACGAGGTGAGCGAGACGGGCGAGCTGGGAAAGGTACTGTTTACGATCCCGCAGGGCAGCGACGGCATGGCCGTGGACCAGCGCGGCAACCTGTACACCACGAGCGGCAAGGTGCATATCTACGATCCGGACGGCAAGCCGCTGGAACAGATCGAGGTGCCCGAAGGACCGGCGAACGTCTGCTTTGGCGGCGACGATTTTCGCACCCTGTTCATTACCGCTCGCACGTCGCTGTACAGCGTGCGGATGCGGGTGGCCGGAACGAAGCCGTGAGCGGACCAAAAAAGCGGACGGGAGTAATTTTCGGGAAACTGCCCCCGTCGTCTTTCGTTTGGCTGACCTTCCTCGCCGCGCTTTGCGCCGCCGGCCCGGTCCAGGCTGCTGGAAACGCACCGCGGCCCAACTTCCTGCTGATCTACGCGGACGACCTCGGCTATGGCGACGTGTCCACATACCATGAATCGGATGTGAAGACGCCGAACATCGACCGGATCGCGGCCGAGGGGATGTTGTTCACCGCGATGCGGGCCAACTGCACGGTCTGCTCGCCGTCGCGGGCCGCCCTGCTGACCGGCCGACATGCCGACCGCGTCGGAGTGCCGGGCGTGATCCGCACGCACGCCGAGAACTCCTGGGGTTATCTCGACCCGCGGGTGCCGACGCTCGCCGACGAATTGAAACGCGCCGGCTACCATACGGGGCTAGTCGGCAAGTGGCATCTCGGACTGGAGTCGCCCAACACGCCCAACGAACGCGGGTTCGAGCTGTTCCAGGGCTTTCTGGGCGACATGATGGACAGTTACACAACGCATCGGCGCCACGGCCACAACTACCTGCGTCACAACGGGCAGGAGATCGACCCACGGGGACACGCGACCGACCTGTTTTCGGACTGGGCCGCCGGCTACCTGCGCGACCGGGCGCGGGAGCCGGGCCAGCCGTTTCTTCTGTACCTGGCCTACAACGCGCCGCACTTCCCGATCGAGCCGCCGGACGAGTGGCTGGAAAAAGTCCGGCAGCGAGCCCCGCAACTCGATCAGAAGCGGGCGGCCAACGTCGCGCTGGTCGAGCATCTGGACGCGGGCATCGGCCGCGTGTTGGCGGCGCTCCAACAGACTGGCCTCGACAAGCAGACGCTGGTGGTGTTCACCTCCGACAACGGCGGGTCGCTGCCGCACGCTCAGAACAACGACCCCTGGCGCGACGGCAAGCAGAGCCACTACGATGGCGGTCTGCGAGTGCCGTTTGTGGTCCGCTGGCCGGGACGCGTCAAGCCGGCATCACAATGCGATTACGCGGGCCAGAACTTCGACTTGTTCCCTACCTTTCTGGAACTCGCCGGCGCGGGGCTTCCCGGCGACATCGATGCGGTCAGCCTGGTTCCGCTGCTTGAAGGCGGGACGATCACGGCATCGCGCGACTTGTACTTCACTCGTCGCGAAGGCGGACCGGCCTACGGCGGCAAGAGTTATGAGGCGCTCATTCGGGGCGATTGGAAGCTGCTGCAAAACGATCCCTACAGTCCGCTCGAACTGTACAACCTTCGCGACGACCCGCGCGAGACCACGAACCTGGCGGCCACCCACCGCAAGGTCGTGAATGAACTGTCCGCCGCTCTCCGCGCTCAGATCCAACGCGGCGGCTCGACTCCCTGGCACAAACCGCCTCGCTGAAGGCGGTCATGCCACCCCGCGGAACCAGACGCCCGCGCATCGCGGGTCGATGACGCGGAAAATCCGTCGTAATCTCGTGTGCGATCCGTGATGGGCGACCGTACTTGATCCGTGACGTGGTCCAAGATCGCCCTCCCGGAACAGGGGACGGGGGTAATCTTGGCGAAGGTGCCCCCGTCCCCTATTTGTTCGCGAGGGTGTTGATGAAGCCACTTGCCGCATTGAATTGCTCGCCGCGTCGCCGCAGATTCAAGAGCCGTCGGTATCCACCCGCCATCCTTTCGTTTGAACGACTTGAAGACCGGCGTTTGCTGACTGCCAGTGATCTGGATCTGGAGTTTGGCACCAGCGGCGTGGCAAGCGTCGAGTGGCCCGCGGCTGACTTCGAAGGCTCGAGCACGGCTGTTCAACCGGACGGCAGAATCATTGTCGCCGGTTCCGTGGCGACAGGAGGTTCCAGCGATTTCGCGGTCGCCCGGTTCCACGCCGACGGCACAATTGACGAGAGTTTTGGTTCCAATGGGCGGACCACGATCGACTTCAATCTTCGTTCCGACGGCGCGAATGTCGTGGCGATTCAAGGCAACGGGGCGATTGTCGTCGCTGGTTCGAGCGGCAATTGGAATGACTTTTCCATGGAGTTTGCCATCGCCCGGCTGCTCCCAAGTGGTCAGCTCGACGCCAACTTCGGCACCGGCGGCAAGGTCATCACGTCCGTTAGCCCCGCGCGAGACAACATCTTTGGCATCGGAATCCAGGACGACGGCAAGATCATTGTGTCAGGATATGGACATAATGATCTGGCGAATTCTCACGTTGCCTTGGCGCGCTACTTGCCCAACGGCAGCCTGGATGTTGGCTTTGGTGCGGGCGGCATCGTGGTCACGGACCTGCCCGGCCGCGCTTCGTCCTTCACGAACACGATTCTTGTGGACGAATCGGGGCGTATTCTGATCGGAGCAGGTCAACGGCTTAGTGAAACCAACGTGACCGGCTATTCCACTCTCAGATACTTGACCGACGGCAGCCTGGACACGAGTTACGGTAACCAGGGCGTGTCGAACGTCACGGTCCCAGGTGGACTTCCGATCGGCGATCTCGCCGCGCAGGCCGATGGAAAGATCCTCCTGAGCGGTCTGGCTGGCGGTCTGACCGGGTCTGGACAGTTCGCACTGGTCAGGTTCAACCCTACTGGGCAAGTTGACTCCACCTTTGGCACGAACGGCATCGCACGGCATCAATTTGGCACAGGCGATGATTTCATCAGCGATATCGAGGTGCTGCCTGATGGCAAGATTCTGGCCGCAGGTCTCATCGGAGGATCAACAGGCGTCGGTATCGCGCGCTTTGACGCCAACGGACAGATCGACACTACCTTTGACGGTGACGACGGTAAGGTCACGTCGCCCCTGGCAGTGGTTTCGGAGCCATCAATTGCTCTCCAGCCAGACGGCAAGTTTCTTCTCGCGGGCGGTCTGGGGCCCGCTGGTCAGCGACAACTGGCCGTCGCTCGGTTTCTGGGCGAGTCGCCAGATCCGACAGACCAGCCCCCCAGCTTCATCCTGGCCTTTAAGGTAGGCGAGGCGGTGCGGGGCGTGGACTTCGACGCCAGCGGGAACATGCTGGTCGCGGGGCAGTTTCGCGGGACCGACGATCTGGATCCGGGACCGGGACAGTATCCCGTCATGGCCGCCGGCGCCAACCCGAACGGGTTCCTGGCCAAGTACGGCCCGCGCGGCGAATTCCTCTGGGGCACGACATTCCTGTCATCGGGCTGGGTGTCGCCCTGGGGAGTTCGCACCGACGAGGCCGGCAACTCGTATGTTACCGGACATTATCTGGACCACGCGTTGACCATTGGCGACGACGTGCTGCCCAATCACGGCGTGTTCGATCTGTTCCTGGCCAAGTTCGACCCGCTGGGAAAACTGCTTTGGACCATTTCCGTGAACGCCGCGGGCCAGGAAGTCACGCATGGGCTCGACGTGGGACCTGATGGCAGTGTTTACGTCGCTGGGTTCGTGCGGGAAGGCACGGCGGATTTTAATCCAGGGCCGGGTACCGCCACGGTTTCCTCGGCGCGGTCGGACGGCTTTGTGGCCAAGTATTCCAGCGACGGCCAGTTCCGCTGGGTGCGCCAGTTGGGAGGCCCCGACTACGACGGCGCTCGCGAAGTGGTCGTCGGTCCCGACGGCTACGTCTACTACTCGGGCGTTTGGGGATCCGGAGTCAACTCGCCAAAGGACCTGATCCTGGCCAAACTGGATCCGCTCAACGGTGCCACCGTCTGGTCCACGACGCACGGTGACTCGTCGGACGACAGCAACGAAGCGCTGGTCGTGGCCCCCGATGGCTCGGTCTTCACGACCAACCGTCTGTCCGGCGTCAGCGTTCCTACGGTTTCGATCTGGAAGTTCAACTCTGCCGGCAGCTTTGTCTCGTCGCTCTCCACGGTCCCGTTGGTAACAAGTGTCCTGCTGGCTGATGATGACGGCAACCTGCTGACGTCTGGCACGTTCAGCGGCACGGCGGACTTTGATCCCGGTGCTGGACAGGATCCTCGCACCAGCCAAGGCGCGACAGACGTCTTTCTGACCAGGCTGGACCGCGACGGTCGATTCAAGTGGGGGCTGCAGTTCGGCGGACCAGGAGCAGAAGATATTCAGAACGGAGCGGCGGGATTGGCCCGTGATGCGGCGGGCAACGTCCTGCTGGGAGGCCAGTTCACCGCGACGGCGGACTTTGACCCGTCACCCACGGCCGAGTTCACTTTGGCCAGTGGCGGCGGCTTTGTCGTCAAGCTGGGCCAGGCGCCGCCGGCGGCCGACATTGCCGTGACTTCGTCGAGCGTTAGCGACGAGCGCGCGGTGCATTTCGAGTACACGATCGATGGCACGGTGAGCAGTTTTCCAGTCGGCATCTACAGTTCGCCAGCGCCGCGGTTCGATCCCGCCACGGCTCGGCTGGTGGACGTCAATGGCGACGGCTCCAGCAACAGCGCCGACTTGATAGTGGTTCAGCCGGTCGGCGAAGCGGGCACCGCAACCATCTTGCTGGCAGAGGCGTTGCCCCTGAGCGCCGAAGCACCTTACATCCTGGTCGTGGCCGATCCCGAAAACCTGCTGCCCGAAACGGACGAAAACAATAACGGGTCGAACGTCGAACTGGGGTTCTCTAACGAGTACGTCTTGTACGAAGTGTTGGCTCGCGAGTATGTGTACGAGGATCGCGAAACTTGCGATATGCCGTGTGTATTTGGCTACCGGGTGACCCACGTTTTCGAGGAAGATCATGGCTTCTACGCCTTGGGGCTCTTGTCGCCGACGGGAGAACCGCTGCTCGTGTTTCGCGGCACCCAGCCAGAAACGTTTGCCGACTGGTTCACCGACTTTGATCCCCGCGGAGTCGGCTTCGGGCAGTTCGAGGCGGCCTGGCAGTCGGTCTATTCGTGGGTTCGTGGACAGGCCAAACCGGCAACGCTGATCGGCCACAGCCTGGGCGGCGCGCTCGCGCAGTGGTTCGCCGCCGACTTGACGCAACGCTTTGCGCAAGACGCCGGGCGGATTGGCGACGTCATCACATTCAATGCGCCCGGCATCAGCCGTGAGTACGCCGACAATTTCGATTCCAGTCGGGCCGGCCAGGTGATGCATTACATCACGAACGGCGACATCGTCAGCCTCGCGGGACGTGCCTTCCTGCCAGGGCGGTACACGCTGGCCAGCTACTCCGACCCCCTGCTCTGGAAAAAACACCTGCGGCCCGTGCTCGCCTCTTCAGCCAGCGGTCGCGACCGGGCCCAGCAGGTGACACTGACCACGTTCGATACCGTGGACTGGCTGAACAGCCCTCTTTTCACTTACCCGGATGCCGACTACCTGGCAACGCTCGTAGCCGCTCAACTCGCGACGGCGACTCTGCCGGCCATCCAGCAGTTTGCGTTCGTCCCCCCGATGCTCGCCTTCCGGACCACCACTGAAACGCTTCGTCAGGAATTCGGCGCCGCCTGGCACACCATCGCGCATTACGTCGAGCAGTTCCTGGGTCAGGGGAGCGCCCAAGCATCGCTGCCCAATGACCTGGAACTGAATCCTCACGGTCTGCTCACCATGCGGATCAGCGACATGTCGCTGAAACTGATCGACGACAGTTTTCGGATCCAGGGAACCGTCGTGGTGCCGCAGTTGTACAGCGCAACCGCGGATTTCAGTGACGAGAACTACATTGAAGTCACCACGAGCGGCCTCCAGGCCAGAGGCGTTCTGTCGGTCGCGGATATTCCGCTGGTCCCCGGCCTCTGGGAGCTGAAACGAATCTCCGTCGGGTTCGACACGACCGCGAACACCTTGGACGTCTCGGCGGCCATGTCCATCCCGCTGGAAATCGACGCGGGTGCGAACCTGGGATTCGTCAATGGTCAGTTCAATTCCATCGAACTGTTCCTGGAAGAATTGAACCGCCCGATCCTCGCTCCCTGGCCGATCTTCGTGCAAGGTTTTGGCGGCGGAGTATCGCACTTCGCCGAATCCGACCCGCTGCCACCAGAATTCTTCGGCCATGTGACGTTGACGGGAGGGCCCGAGCTGCCGGAGTTCCAGGTTCCCGCCTGGGCCGGCGGAGGAACCATTGGCGGCCAGGCGCTTGCCGAACTGCTGTTGACCGGCCATGTCGACGCGAATCACCTGGGCGCGGGCGGCGTGCTGAAACTGGCCGATGGTCACCTGGGCACAATCGAGCTGAATCTGCCGGGGACCGGCCCCGACCGGCACGACCAGGAAGGATTGCAGTTGAACTGGTCCGAGAGTTTCCTGAAGGCCAATGGCCAATTCAATCTGCTTCAAGGAGTGCTCCAGGGCGAAGGGCATTTGCGCGCCGACTCGCGGCTGAACTTCGTAATGTCGGGCTCGGCCAGCATCAATTTGCCGCGGATTACGAACGTGTTCAGCGGAGTCCGGTTGGACTTGACGCCTGGTGTGGAGCTGGCCAGCGGAAACTATGTGCTGAGCTTCACCAACGATCTGGATTCGTTGGATGACCAGGGGCAGGCCGTCAACGACTGGGCGAACGACTTCCTGGCCTTGTGGACGGAAATCAACGTGCCGCAGTGGCTCGGAGGTCCCGTGCTGTTTGGATACCGCGTCGGGTTCGATGGGCGGATCACGCGCCTGGGTTGGGAGGAACTGCCGGAAGTCGTGGCCGCGAGTGGCGGCGGCGAGGGCGAGACGCTGATGCCGACGGCACGTTACCATGTCGGCGCGGGGACACCGCAAGTGTTGCTGAGCGCCGTTTGGTCGCCCGCCTCGCCGGAAACGCGGATTCTGATCCATACGCCCGGCGGCGAAACTCTGACCGAAGAGGATCTGGCGCAGCGCGGCGACATGGCGATTGTCCCGGACCTGAGCGATCCCAGCGGGCGCGTTGTCGTGATTGATGATCCGCAACCGGGTGTCTGGAGCATCTCGGTGGTGAACGTGATGAACCTGGAGCAGGTGGAGTTCAACGGTCTGGGCGGGCTGGTCGCTCCCACCATCAGCGTCGATGCGGTCGGCGGACTGTGGGGCGCGCCGGTTGATGTGCGATTCGAGGCGCATGATACCGACAGCGAGGCCACGATTCACCTGTATTACGACCACGATCAGCAAGGCGCCGACGGCGTGTTGATCGCCAGCGGATTGAAGGAAGCGGATGGCAGCGGGGCTTACTCCTGGGACGCGGGAGCGATCGAACCGGGTGAGTATTTCCTCTACGCCATGATCGAGGACGGCGAGAATCCGCCGGCGATTGTCTACGCCAATCGGCCGGTCACCGTCGGTTCGCCGCCGATCGACCTTGCCGGTCCGACCACGGGTGTGCCGGGAGAACCGCTGGCGCTGGCCGTCGACGTGGACCTGGCCGGGCCTCTGGTGTTCGGCTTCGACTGGACCGGGGACGGCGTGATCGATGAGTCGTTTACGTCCGTTGCAGGATATCAGACGGGCATCCACGCGTTCGACAGTCCAGGGGCTTACGAAGTGCGAGTGACAGTTACGGAACCGGAGAGCGGGGCCGCGAGTTCCGCGAGCTGGCAAGTCGTCATCAGCCAGTTCGAACTGCGAGGGGACGACCTGGTGGTCGGGGGCGACGCTGGCCACAACCGGATCGTGCTCACACTTTCGAACAACGGTGGCCTGCGCTTGCGGCTCGACCACCAGACGCTCGGTCCATTCGACGTCGCGGGGCAAGTCGTTGTGTACGGTCACGGCGGCGACGACACGATCACCGTGGCAGGCAACGTGGGCCGTACTGTCGAATTTCACGGCGGCCCAGGCGACGATTACCTGGCGGGCGGACCGGGTGACGACAGTCTGTTCGGCGGGCCGGGCAATGACCGGCTGCTGGGCGGCGAGGGCGACAACTTCCTTGACGGAGGGGCGGAGGACGATCGCCTGTGGGGCCGCGACGGCGCCGACGTGCTGCTGGGCGGTTCCGGCAACGACCACCTGTACGGCGGCAACGGGCCGAACCTGCTGGACGGCGGCACGGGTGACGATGTGCTGGCCGGCGGGCTCGACGACGATGTGTTAGTCGGCGGCGATGGCGACGACAACTTGTCCGGGTACTTCGGCCACGACATCTTGGTGGGCGGTTGGGGCGACGACCAGTTGTTCGGTCACGCGGGGAACGACGTCCTGCTGGGCGGACCCGGCCGCGACTGGCTGCGCGGCGACCAGGGTGACGATCTGCTGGTCGCTCAGCGGACGATCCGCGATCAAGTCTCGGCCTCTGACGCGCTGACGGCCGCCACACTTGGCCAGGCCCTGCGCGACGTGCTGGACCAGTGGCAGGCCGGCCGATTTGACCTGGCGGAACTTGCCGGAGACGACCTCGAACTGGACGACCTGCTGGGAGCGGACGGGGCCGACTGGTTTCACGCCGATGCGTCGGACCTGCTCCGCGACTTGCAGTCTGGCGACCGGCTGAATTGAGGTGAAGCAGCAAAGCCTGCCCTACCGGCTTCTGCCCCCGTTTTGCTTCGCGGGTGTTGCCAAAACGCCACCAGGGAAAACCTGTCCGCAGCGGGCGGGAAGGTAACCACGTTGCCAAAACTATTTGGCAGGCAAGACGTTCCGCGTCCGCGCCTGGGCCGCTTGCGGCGGCCGGCAGCGCACGGCACTGGCTTTGCAACCTGGCGCCCGTGGCCGTGGTTGCGGCCCGTAGCAGAGACTTGCCGGCCGATGATTCCGCCTGCCCCTGACTTTTTGAGATGCACGTACTCGAACTGCTCGAACTCGGCGCAACCCTTGGCTGTCAAGGCGGCGAGCTGATTCGTCACGCGGCGGCGGCCCGTCCGACCGCCGTCCAGCAGTATTGGGACGCTTCCCGCCGCCGGCTCGACCATTGGACCAGGTTGCTCCCGACCATTCGCTCCGACATCTCGAGCGACGTCATGTGCGACGTATCGTGCGACGCAACCGGTCAGCCGGGCCTTGCGAACGATTCGGCAACTGCCAGGGGAGATAGTGCCCGCGGTCGCCAGTCGCCGCTGCGCCCCGTGCTGGAAGAGATCCTGGGCAGCGAGCTGTTGTTGCGGGTCTGGAGCGGCATCGCCTGCGGTTGGGATCGGCGGCGCGGCGCCAGTGTGTATCAGCCGCTGGTCCGAAGTGTGCTACAAGGCCACGAGCGGCTACGCAACCGGGCACTCCGCTTGCTGCTGGACGGGCCGGAACTGCGGACCGAGGAGTCGGCGGCGCTGAACCGAGTGCGGCACCGCGTGGAACGCTGGACGGATATGCTGCTGGCGCCGGTGTTGCTGGAATACGACGTCCTGGAGTTCGCCTTTGATGCTCAGCGGCTGATCGATTTTGCCGACGACCTGCGGGATCGGCATCCCCGAACGCCGGTCGAACCCGCTCGACGATTGCTGCTGGTTTCGCTGCGGGCCGCATTCGAAACGGACCTGCACCGTCACAGTTCCAGCGCGGAGCTGAATCGCCGCGTCGCGGCCAGCATTCTGGCGTGCCTGGACCACGACCCGTTTGACAAACTCGGGTCCTGGCCAAGCCTGTGGATCGAGCGGATCAGCAGCGTGGCCCGCGAAACGCAGGCCATGATCGACGAACTTCGGGCGATGGAAGGCCTGAGGCAACCATAGTCGCTACTTTCGCGGAGCGAAAGGCGACGATCGTCCAACGCGCCGGGCCTACGACTCCAGCCGCTGGGCCAGGGCCGCCTCCCGCTGCTGCTGGCGGTGCTGGATATGTTCCAGATCGTCCTTGGGCGTGGCCGCGATCAGCCGCCGGGTGTACTCCTGCTTCGGCTCGGCGTAGATGTTTTCCGATGGGCCGAACTCGACGATCTGGCCGTCGTTCATCACGGCCATCATATCGGACATGAACTTGACCACGCTCAGGTCGTGGCTGATGAAGATGTACGTCAGCCCGCGCCGCAGTTGCAAGTCCTTCAGCAGGTTCAGCACCTGAGCTTGCACCGACACATCCAGGGCCGAGACAGATTCGTCGCAGACGATGAACTCCGGTTCCACGGTCAAGGCTCGCGCGATGCAGATCCGCTGCCGCTGCCCACCGGAGAATTCGTGCGGATAGCGCCGCAGGTGCGCCGTTTCGAGACCGACCTCCTCCAGCAGTTCCGCTGCCCGGTCGCGCCGCGCGGCGGCCGACTTGCCGCCGATGCGATGAATCGTCATCGGCTCGACCAGGATCGATTCCACCGTCATCCGCGGATTGAGCGAACCGTAGGGGTCCTGAAAGATGATCTGCATCCGCCGGCGCATCTGGCGCAGCGGCCGTTCGGCCAGCGTGGCCAGGTCCAGGCCGTCGTATGTCACCTGGCCGGAGGTGGGACGGATCAGGCGGAGAATGGCTCGCCCGGTCGTGGTCTTGCCGCAACCCGATTCCCCAACCAGCCCCAGCGTCTGGCCACGATAGATGTCGAAGCTGATGCCGTCCACGGCCTTCACGTGCCCAACCGTCCGCAGGAACACCCCGCGGCGAATCGGAAAATGGACAAACAAGTCGCGGACCTGGAGCAGCGGTACCTCGCCTTCCTCGACACACGTCGTATCCGGCGAATGATGCCCTTCCTCCCACGGATGGCCCATTTCCGTCAGTGCCGACCTGGGGTGCAGCATCCGGCCTCGCCCGTCGGTGCGAAACGCCTCCAGTTGCCGCTCGTCCAGTTCCTTGGCGATCACCCGCACCTGGCCCTCCTCGACCCGCGTTTCCATGAAGTCTTCCACCGTCGGCAAGCGGCGGAAGGGGCTGTCCAGCCGCGGGCGGCATGCCAGCAGACCCTTGGTGTAGGGATGCGACGGCTGGGAGAAGATCTGCAGCACGGGTCCCTGCTCGACGATCTGTCCGGCGAACATCACGGCCACGTCGTCGGCAATCTCGGCGATCACGCCCAGGTCGTGAGTGATGAACAGGATCGCCATCCCGCGCTGGTCGCGCAGCTTGCGGAGGATGTCCAGGATCTGCGCCTGGATCGTCACGTCCAGGGCCGTGGTCGGTTCGTCGGCAATCAGCAGCTTGGGGTTGCACGACAAGGCCATGGCGATCATCACGCGCTGCTTCTGGCCGCCGGACAACTGGTGCGGGTAGGAATCCACGCGCTGATCCGGTTCCGGAATACCCACTTCGTCGAACAGCTCGATCGTGCGGCGGCGCGCTTCGCCGCGCGACGATCGCTGGTGCAGCATGAGCGCTTCCATGACCTGCTGTCCCACCGTGAACACGGGATTCAAACTGGTCATCGGTTCCTGGAAGATCATGCTGATCTCCCTGCCGCGGACCCGCCGCATGTCGGCTTCCGGCAGGCGCACCAGGTCGCGGCCCAGAAAGGCGATGCGTCCCGTTTCGATGCGGGCGGAGGAGGCCAGCAGCCGCATGATCGAGAGCGAGGTGACCGACTTGCCCGAACCCGACTCGCCCACAATGCCCAGCGTGCGGCCCTCGTGGATGGCCAGCGTGATGTCGTCGACCGCCTTGACGACGCCCTCCTCCGTGTGGAAGTACGTCCGCAGATTTTCGATTTCGACGACCGGGTTGCTCATGAGTCTGCGGCTTAATGCTTGGGAGCCCGGATGCGCGGGTCGGTGGCTTCCTGCACCCCCTCGCCAACCAGGTTGTAGGCCAGGACAGTCAGAAAGATGGCGGCGCCGGGAAACACGATCAGCCACCACATCTGCAGGTTGGTCCGGCCGTCGCTGAGCAGCGCGCCCCAACTGGGATTGGGCGGCGGAGCTCCGAATCCCAGGAAACTGAGCGCGCTTTCGGTCAGGATGGCCGAGGCGATACCGAAGGTGATCGGCACCAGGATCGGCGCCAGGGCGTTGCGCAGAATATGGCGGAACATGATCCGTGGGCTGCTGACGCCCAGGGCCCGCGCCGCGGTGACGAACTCCTGCTCGCGAAGCTTGAGAAATTCGCCGCGAGTCAACCGCGCGATGCCCGTCCAACTGGTGGCGCCCAGCACCATCATCATGTCCCAGATCGTGGGCTTCTCCAGGATGGCGATCAGGGCCAGGATCAGCACCAGCGGCGGGATGCACATCACGACTTCGATCAGCCGGCTGAGCAGCATATCGACCCAACCGCCCAGGTAGCCGGCCAGCGCGCCGAGCGTGACGCCGATGGCGCCGGCGATCCCCATCGACACGAAGCCCACCAGCAGCGCCGTCCGCGTGCCGTGGACCATGATGGCGAACACGTCGTAACCTTCGCGATTGGTGCCGAACAGATTGTAGCGGTTCGGATGGCCTTCATCCCGAGCGGGATTCGCGGGCTGGCTTTCCCATTCGCCCTCGCGCACGCGGCGGGTCGGATCCTGGTACACCAGCGGCCAGATCGCCCAACTCTGCGGGTCGTTCTTCCGCAGGTTCGGCGGGTAGACGCGGCGGAACTTGTCGCGGTAGAAGACCGAGTTTTCCCAGCGCGGGTGGTAGTAGCCCAGCGCGGGAAAGTACAGCTTCCCCTTGTAACGGCAGGCCAGCGGCTTGGTCCCGGCGATCGCGGGCGACAGCACGGCGATCAGCGCCATCAAGAGCACATAGCCCAGGGCGACCATCGACAGCTTGCGGCGACGGAAGTGGCGCCAGGTTTCGGCCCAGTATCCGCGGCTCGGCTTCCGCTCGGCCGCCGCCACTTCCGGCGGCAGGCTCGGCTGGCCCTCCGGCAGCCCGCGATCCCGCCGTTGCGGGTCGCCCTGGCGCGGCG
>JAGFJK010000464.1 GCA_024102795.1 Pirellulaceae bacterium | reverse complement strand
GGTCTGAGTCGCCGCCGGCGCGGTCCGAGTCGCCGCCTGGGGCGGTTCGGTCGGCGGCACTGCCTTGACCGGCGCCTTGGCGCCCGCGCCCGTTCCTTGGCAGCCCGCGCAGACCGGCGTCCACTTGCATTTGCAGACTTCGCACTCGTACTCGTGCTTCACCAGTTTCTTGACGTACCTCACCTTCGCGCACTTCCTGGGCGGCGAGCAGCAAGGCTCCCAAGGCCACTTGATTGGCGGCACGCAGACCGGCTCGATCTTGACCTTCCAGCAGTGCTTGTCAACCGTGTCCTTGTCGAACTCGAACTTGCAAACGTGCTGGCACTGCGGGCACTGCACGTCGCACACGCAATCCCCAGCCAGGCTGGAACGGACTCCCAGCGCCAGGGCGACCAGCACGGCCAGCAGCGAAATCCGCATCATGGTTGGCATTGGATCACTCCCGAACGGGACAGGAAATCAGAAATCGACCAGGAACCGCGTGCCAAAAATGGTGTAGTTGCCGTCCCAGAGCACGTTGTCCACTTCGCGATCGTCGATGTTGCCCGCGATGTAGTTGAACTGCAGCTTGGAATTCGGCGTCCAGTGCCAGTTCAGGCCGAGCGAGACGGCATTGCCGCGGCCACCGAAAATGTCGTCGTCGTTGAAGTCGGCGTAGGACAGGCGGCAGGCGACCTGCCAGGCTCCCCAGCCCGCGCTGGTCCCGCCGCGGCAGCGATCCACCCAGAAGAAGTTTTCGAACGGCTTCACCCGCCCCAGCGTTCCCGAATCCCGCTCCCACGGAATGTGCTCGCCGGTGAGGAAGTACGAGACGTAACAGTACGCTCCGTGGAAGAACAGGTCGTCGTTCGCCTCGCGGCTCATCCAGACGTTCTGGTACTCGGCCACGAACTGCACCGCGCCGGCGTTCAACACGCCCTCCAGACCCAGCAAGCCGTAGGTTTCGGCGCCGGCGATCCGGCCGGTGTCCAGCCAGCGGCTGCGTGTGCGGGCCTCCGGGCGAGTGAAGAAGCGGCCTTGATTGGGCGAGAAACCGGAGCCCGCCGGAACTCCGTTGCCGTCGGGGTCGGCGAAGGTGCCGGAAATGGCCCAGTGAGCATACCCTCGACCGTCCGAACACTCGTCGTACCAGATCGTGTTGGCCAGCCGCCCCGCCACTTCCAGTTGCAGGGCGTTGTTCAGATAGTTGCCCGTGGTCTGCACGTTCTCCTGATTGAAAACGCCGAACCGCCAGTTGAATCGCTCGTCGTCCGACACGCCGTACGAGCAGATGCCCAGCCGCCGGGCGTCCTGGTTGAAGCCCTCGATCACAAACGGCCGCTCGATGAACACGTTGTAGCGCGAGCTGTTCAGGTGGTCCAGGCCGTAGGGCCGCTTCTGGTTGCCGATCAGCACCGTCTGGAACAAGGCCAGTTCGTTGAAGCCCAGGTAGACGTCGCGGAACTCGATGTTGTTGCCGCCGGCCAACTCCAGTTCCAGCTTGTATTCCATGTTGTCCTTGATGTCGCCGGCGGCGGCCAGCCGCATGCGGCGGAAATTCAGCCGGGACTGCGGAGGCAGCGCCGGATCGCCGTTCTCCATCTCGTTGATCCCTGGATCGGCTTCCGGAAAGCTCCAGTAATCGAAATGGATTCGGCCGGACAGTTTCATCGTCGAGCCGGACGTGCCGCTGGACGCCTTGCCACCCAGGGCCTTCTTCAGCTCCGCCAGTGCGTCCTCTTGCCCGCCCATCGCCTCTTCGACCTTCTCCAGCCGCTGGGCCAGGTCGTCACTGCCCTCGGCGCCGTTCATCACCGGGTGGTACGGCTGCCCGGCCGGCGGCTGTGCCGTCTGAGCGGCCTGGCGCTCAAGCTGCCGGATCCGAGCCTCGGCCGCCAGCAGCCGCTGCTGGATGTCCTGTCCCTGGGCCGCCGGATATTCGCCCCCGTGCGATGCCGTCCAGTCCTGCGCCCTGGCCAGGCCCGTCAGAACTGCCAGCAACACCAGCCCCGTTGGGAGAATCCGCGGGATGCACATCTGGTACGACTCCGTTCGAACAACTGCCTGCCGCTGCTGTCGGTCTTACCGCTGCCGACGTGCGCTCCGGCACATCGGGAGATACTCCGTGAATCGTCCTGGCCGTCAGAACGGGAGTATTAAGATTTATCCGGGCCAGCCGCGTTTCCCGCACGGCCGGCCGCAGATGTGGATTAAACGCTACAGCCGGAATCGCCCAGCAGCCGCTCAGCCAGCCGCTTGCCGCTCGATCAACCGCTGCTGGATCACGCCGGCGATTCCCCGCGCGACCAGCAGCTTGGAGCCGCCGATGCTGGCCACGACCTGTCCCTGGCGGTCCAGCAGCTCCACCTGGTTCTCGGAAGAATCCATGGCTTGCGGGCCATTGAGAACCATCAGGTCGCAGCTTTTCTTCTCAAGTTTCGCCAGGGCCCGGAACCGCGCGTCCTGGGTTTCCAGCGCAAAGCCGACCAGCCACTGGTGCGGCTGCTTGTGTCGCCCCAGCGTGGCGACCACGTCGGGAGTCTCGATCAGCCTCAGCAGCAGCGGCTCGCCCGTCTTGGCGATCTTATGCGTCTCGACCACCACGGGCCGATAGTCCGCCGGCGCCGCCACGCCGATCAAGCCGTCGCAGGCGGGAAACAGCCGCTGGCAGGTTTCCAGCATCTCCTCGGTGGAAACCACATCCCACCGCTGAGCCCCGGCCGGGTAGTCGACGGTGACCGGACCGCTGACAATCACCACCTCGTGGCCCAACTCCAGCAGCGCCGCGGCCAGCGCCTGCCCCATCCGGCCGCTGGAGGCATTGGTCAGGTACCGCACTGGGTCGAGATACTGCCGCGTGGGACCGGAGGTGATCAGGATGCGCGCCATGGGGGACGCCTGTGACAAGACCCCGTGCCAACGGACAGGCCGGTGGCCCATCACCACCGGAACGCTCTACAACGACGAGAGCCGCTGGAGAATGGCGGCCCGGATGGCGTCCGGGGCAGCCATGCGACCCAGCCCGCGCTTCCGGCAACTCAACCAGCCTTCCTCGGGCCCCACCATCTGCACGCCATCGTCGACCAGTTGCCGGACGTTGCGCTGTACGGCCGGCCGCTCCCACATCTGGCAACTCATCGCCGGCGCGACCAGCACCGGCCCGGCGAATTCCAGGTACAGCGTACTCAGCAGGTCGTCGGCCAGTCCGTGGGCCGCCTTGGCCAGGAAGTTGGCGGTGGCCGGAGCCACGCACAGCAGGTCGGCCTGTTCCGCCAGCATGATGTGGCCGCCGAGCGGGAATTGCCGGGCGTCGAAGTCCTGGCGAGCGACCGGGCGACCGCTCAGGGCGGCAAACGTGGCCTCTCCCACAAACTTCGCGGCGGACTCGGTCAGCACCACGTGGACGCCGAGATCCGCTTGCACCAGTTGACTGACCAGAGCGGCCGCTTTGAAGGCGGCGATGCCTCCGCTGACGCCGACCAGGACTTCCGGCCGTTTCATAGGTCGTCCAGGTTCAGTTGAGGCGTCTCGCGCCCCGCCCGCATTTCGCCCGTGACGCGGACTTCATTGGAAGTGTCCAGGAAGATCTTGTCCTGCATGATCTCCTGCAGCACGATCTGCATGTTATCCTTGGTCTTCAAATCGACCAGCGGCCGGCTGCCTGCGTTCAGTTGCACCAGGCGTTTCTGGATCAAAGTCGATAGCTTGAAGCGTCCGCCGACCTTGTTGACGATCTGTTCTTCTTTCAGTTCTTCGAGCATCGCGCCTCGTCTCCCCTAAGCTTCAGGATCCGGCAAATATCTTGGACGGCCTGGGCGACCGAATCGTTGACCACTTCGAACCGGTAGCGCTGGCGGGCCGCCATTTCGCGCTGGGCCACTTCCAGCCGGCGACGAACCGACTGATCCGTTTCGGTGCCGCGGCTCCGCAGCCGCCGCTCCAGTTCGTCCATGGAACCGGGGTGCAGGAAAATCGTCAGCGCGTCGGGAACCTGCTGCTCGACCGACCACGCGCCCTCCACGTCGATTTCTAACAGTACCCACTTGCCGGCTTCCAGGCCAGTGGCCACCTCGCTCCACAGGGTTCCGTACCAGTCTCCCCGCCCGAAAACCTCCTTGCACTCCAGGAATTCGCCGGCCTGGCGCCGGCGGGCAAATTCGTCGCGGTCCAGGAAGTAATAGTCCCGGCCGTCCCGCTCGCCCTGCCGCGGAGCCCGCGTGGTGGCCGAGACCGACTTGTGCAGCGGCACCGGGCTCACCTCCAACAACTGGCGCACGACCGTGGACTTTCCGGCTCCGGAGGGACCGCTGATGATCACCAGCCGACCGCGGCAGGCTGCTTGCTCGGTCATGCATCCGCTCCACGCCGCGAATCCCTACTCCACGTTCTGGATCATTTCCCGTATCCGCTCGATGGCCGCCTTGATCTCGATCACGTGGCGGGCAATCCCGGCATCGTTGGCCTTGGCGCCGATGGTATTTGTTTCGCGGAACATCTCCTGCGTCAGAAAGTCCAGCTTTCGCCCGTTACTTTCCGAACTTTCCAGCAGCAACTGGAATTGGTCCAGATGGCTGCGGAGCCGCACGAGCTCCTCCGAAATGTCGCTCCGCTCGGCGAACAACCCCACTTCCCGGATGACGTCCCGCGGTTCCACGCTCACCTGGTACTGGGCCAGCAACTGATTCAACCGCTCGGTCAGCCGGTCCCGGTAGGCCGCGACGACTCGCGGCGCCTGCTCGGCAATCTGCTCCAGCTCGCGGGCCACCAGCCGGCAGTTGTCGCTCAGGTCCACCGCCATCGCCCGCCCCTCGTCGGCGCGCATGCGCGTCAGCCCGGCCAGCGCCTCCCGCAACACCGGCTCGATCAGCGCCCACTCCTGCTCGCAGTCCGCTCCCAAGCCGGTGCGTTCCACCACCACCCCGGGCAAGGCCAGCAGCGACTCCAGGTGAATCGTGTCGGCGATGTGCAGTTGATCGTAGAGCTGTTCCAACTGGCGGCGGTAACCGGCCAGGACCTGGCTGTTCAAGCGGAACGAGTCGGCGGCCGGCTGGCGGTCCAGGCGGATCGTCACCTGCACCGTTCCCCGCCGCACCTGCTGGCGAACCAGCGCTTCGATCCGCGATTCCAGCGCGGCCAGCCCGTCGCCGGCCCGGACGGTCAGCTTGAAATAGCGGTTGTTGACGGTCCGGACTTCGACGCCTACCGAACGATCGGCATGCTGGACCACCGCTTCGCCATGTCCGGTCATGCTCAACAGCACGGCAACGTCCCGTCCTACGGCGACTCCGACGACGAGCTGCCGCCACTCGGCGAACCGCCGGGCTGCCTGGGAGCGTTGCCGGCCGCCTCGGCGCTGGTACCACCCGCTGGTGCCGGCGATGAACCCCCGCCTCCCTCCCCGGTCGTGCCCTCGCCGGATGTGCCAGCGTCGCCGTCCGTGGTGCTTTCGGAACCGGACGGGCTGCCATCGGGCGAACCCAGGGCTCCCGGCGCGTCGCTGGGCCGGCCCAAGGGGTCCGTGGACTGGCGATTCAGCACCACGATGGTCGCAATGCAGAGCAGAATCCAGACCGCCGCCGTGCCGATCGTAATCCGCGTGAAGACGTCGCCGGCCTTGGTACCAAAGGCGCTCTGGCCCCCCATGCCGCCGAAGGCCCCGGCCAGTCCGCCGCCCCGACCGCGCTGGACCATCACCAGCAAAGTCAGAAACGTGGCCGCGACAAACAGCAGAATGCCGAACAGGTATTGGGCCGGGCTGGCGGCCAGCAAGGTCGGAAACATGCCACACTCCCTGGAAATTCAAGCTTACGGGCGTCGCCGCCGGTGATCACGGCGCCGCGTTGGCGATGCCGAGGAACCCGCTGGCGGTCAGCGAAGCGCCGCCCACGAGCGCTCCGTCGATGTTGGGTTGTCCAAGCAGTTGAGCGGCGTTGTCCGGTTTGACGCTGCCCCCGTACTGAATCACAATCCGCTCGGCAATCCCGGCATTGTAGCGGTTTTCGAGCATGCTGCGAAGAGCGGCATGCACCTCCTCGGCCTGCTCCGGCGTGGCCACCTTGCCCGTGCCGATCGCCCACACCGGCTCGTAGGCAATCACCACGTTTTGGATCTCATCGGCGGACAGGCCGGCCAGCGAGCCGCGAAACTGCCCCTCGACCACCTCTCGCGTCCGCCCCGCCTCCCGCTCGTCCAACCGCTCGCCCAAACACACAATCGGGGTCAATCCGGCCGCCAGGGCCGCCTGAGCCTTGCGGAACACGTCCTCGTTCGACTCGCCAAAATACTGCCGCCGCTCGCTGTGCCCCAGAATCACGTAGCGGCAACCGACGTCTACCAGCATCGCCGGGCTGAGTTCCCCGGTGAACGCCCCCGACGTCTCGTGGTACATGTTCTGAGCGCCCAGGCCGATGGGTGAACCGGCCACCAGCCCCGCCACCGCCTCCAGATACACGGCGGGCGGGCAAACGGCCAGATCCACCCGCGACTGCGGGCCCACTTGCTCGACGAGCTCCCGCACCAGGGCCACGGCGGCCTGCCGGTCGAGATTCATTTTCCAGTTGCCGGCGATGAACGTGCGTCTCACGATCAGTCTCCCGTGGGCGACGAAAACTTCCTGCCGAACAGCTCCCCCAGCCTCCGCAACTGCTCGGACAACTCCGCGAACTGCGCCGGCAGCAACGCCTGCTGGCCGTCCGAGGCGGCCTGCTCCGGACAATCGTGCACCTCCACGTGCACACCGTCGGCACCCGCCGCCAGACCCGCCAGGGCACAAGGCGGAATCAAATCGGGGCGACCCGTCGCATGGCTCGGATCCACGATGATCGGCAGGTGCGACAACGTCTTGACGGCGGCCACCGCCGCCACGTCGAACAGATTCCGCGTGATCGAATCAAACCCCTTCACACCCCGTTCGCACAACACCACCTGCGAATTGCCCTGCGACAGGATGTACTCGGCGCTCATCAGCAGGTCGTTCACCGTGGCCGCCATGCCGCGCTTCAGCAGCACCGGCTTGTGCGTCTTGCCCACCTCGGTCAGCAGGACAAAGTTCTGCATGTTGCGGGCACCCAACTGCAACATGTCCGCGTACCGGGCCACCAGCTCCACATGCCGAGGGTCCAGCACCTCGGTCACCACCGGCAACCCCGCCTCGTCGCCCGCCTCGCGCAGGATCTTCAGCCCGTCCTCCCCCAGTCCTTGAAAGGCGTAGGGACTGGTTCGCGGCTTGAACGCGCCACCCCGCAGGATGTTCGCCCCCGCCTCCCGCACGGCCCGGGCGATCGACCGCATCCGCTCCGGACCTTCCACGGCACACGGCCCTGCGATCAGAGCCATCTGCCCGCCACCGATCCGCACCCGTCCCACTTGAACCACGCTGGGCTGCGGATGAGCTTCCAGGCTGGCCAGTTTGTACGGCGGCAATACCCGTAACACGTCCTGCACGCCCGGAATCGAACGCAACGCGCCCTGGCTGATCTTGTCTTCGTCCCCAATCAGCCCCACAATCGTGCGGTACGTGCCCCGGCTCAAGTGAGGACGCAGGCCCAGCTCCGCCACGCGGTCCAGCACGTGCTGGATCTGCGCCTCGGTCACGTCGCCCTTCAGAATCACAATCACGCCAGACCCTCGCTGGTGTCGTCCTCGCCGGATCACACGGACAGGCCGTGCAGAATCCGGCAATGTAGCAGATTCCGGGCGACGTCGTCGAGACGCGGTCGGCGGCACCCGATTGAGTGGACGCCCGCGACCATCAGTGTAGAACGGCTGTCCCCAGTCGTTCCCCAGTCGTTCAGCGATAGACGGGTCGCAGACCCGTTCTACAAGGATATCGCGAGACCCCTAAGTTGTTTTGCCGAGTGAACTTGGGATGATGAACCAATGGTCAGATCGACTTCGCCGAGCCCCCCCTCGCAATACTTCTGGCCCCCTCCCCGGCAGCCCGGGCGGGCAGGGGCGAAGGCGTAGGGACGTCGGAGATTACGGAATCGTTCGCTCCCGCCCCGGCCACGCGCGGGTACCGGGTTTCCGACGTGTCGGGCATCGAATTTGGACTTGGGTACCAGGGTTGAGCGGGAGTAGGTCGGGGCGTGCAACGGTGGTACTCCCGGGCGCCG
>JAGFJK010000364.1 GCA_024102795.1 Pirellulaceae bacterium | reverse complement strand
TCGCCGTGTAGAACGAAACGTAGTCGGGCACCTGGCTGTCGGCGCGTCCCAATTCGCGAGCCACCACGGCGCCCAGGTCGGGATACTTGATGGTCGGTTCGTCGCGGCGTCCCAGGTGCATCAGCGTGGCGCCGCTGCCGTGGGACCCGTCCTTGGTGTTCAGCGACCGGATGATGGCCGTATGCTGGAGCCGCTCGGCCATCCTGGGCATCAGTTCCGAAATCTGGATGCCGGGCACGGCCGTGGGGATCGCCCGGAACGGCCCGCCCGTGGGCCGACCCGGCTTGGGATCCCAGGTTTCGAGCTGGCTGGCGCCGCCGGCCAGCCATAGCAGGATCACCCTCTTCTCCTGCCGCTTGAGTTCGGCGGCCAGAGCCGGCTGCCGGAGCACATTCAGGGCCGTCATGTCCGCCGCGGTCAACGCGGCCCCGGTGGCCGCCAGCGTGCCCAGAAACGAACGGCGATGCAGCACGTGTTCCGGCGATCCGCAGAACCCGGGTCGGCGTGGGCGGGACGGTTCCCTCGGCGTTGGCGCCATGCGTTGTTGCTCCTTGGATGTTCCGCGAGTTTCGCTCCGCCAGAGACCGGTTCGGCCTCCGGCGGCGGCTCATAAAATCAATAATTAAAACGGCAGGGACTGCTGCAGAGCAGCGCCCAGACCAGTTGCCGGCAGCCCTCGACCGGCGCTTCCTGCCGCTCGGCCAGAAACTCCTCCAGCACCCGCTGTTCCTCGTCCGTGGGAGCCCGGCCGTAAATGTTCCAGATCGCCGTGGCGACCTGCTGCGAGCGGTCATCGAGCTGTTTCAGCTTGCCGAGCAGGCTGTCCGAGGCATCGCGCAGCAGCTCGCGTTCGATCCGCTGGCTGTTACTGAGCAGCAGGGCCTCCGCGACCCCCACCTGAAAGTCCGGACCCGGCTGCTCGAACAGCGACACCAGTCCGCGAGCGGCCCCCACGACCTGGTCCACCCGCTTCTGCCGGTCGTCGGCCGATACCTGCTCGCCCCACTGATCCGGGTTGGAGGTCGCCATCCGCAGCACCACGGCATACTGGGCCGGTGTGAGCGGACGCACCTCGGCCACGGCAAACAGGTCGGCAGCCGGCGGCTCGCTGGTCGGATTCCACTGGCTGCCGCGGGCATAGGCCTGGCTGAGCACCAGGGAGCGGACCAGCCGCGTCAGATCGTAGTCGTGTCCCACCAGGTCGCGGGCCAGCCAGTCGAGCAGTTCCGGGTGGCTGGGCGGATTTTCCGGGTGCATCTGGTCGAGCGGCATGACCAGGCCGCGACCGAAAAAGCGATACCAGAGCCGATTCACAATGGCCCGCGAGAAATAGTGCCGCTCCTCCGGCCGCAACGCCACGTCGACCAGTTGCTCCCGGCGGCTGAACGCAGGCGGCGGCGGCGGTTGCTTCTGCTTCTTGAGTTCGTCGAGCTGCTGCTTTTCGTCCTTCTGCTCCTGATCGGTCAGAGTGCGATCCGGCGGCTCCTCGACCACCGTGCCGGTCAGGAACATCAGCCGCGCATCCCGCGCTTCGCCCTCGACCGTCTTGTAGTTGATCAGGCCATAGTCGCGCTCGCCCAGGAAGCCGCCGTTCTCGAACGAGCGGCTGAAGAAGGATTTCATGCCGTAGAAGTGGTCCTGCGTCCAGTCGGGCACCAGCGGATGATCGTGGCACTGGGCACAACTGACGTTCACGCCAAAGAACAGCGAGCTGGCCTCGCTGGCCAGCTTGTCCAGGTCGTTGATCCGGGACAGCAGGAAACGCGTCGAATGGGCCGCGGACGCCAGCTTCGAACCGTCCGCCTCGGGCGACTCCACCGCGGGCTGACCCGCCAGCAGGTCGCGGAACATCCGGTCCCAGCCGCGCTGCTCCTGGAAGGCTTGCTCCAGGTACTCCCGCAGGCTGCCCTGGTTGCCGTTCATCAGCAAGGTGTCGAACTCCGTCGCCTGGTGTCGCACGAATTCGGGCGAAGCCAGCAGACGCTCGACCAGCTCCTGCCGCTTGGCCGGATCGTCCGAGGCCACGTACGCCTGAACCTCCCACACCGTGGGCGTGCGACCGGCCAGGTCCAGCATGGTGCGGCGGATCAAGGTCGCGTCGTCGGCGGTGGGAGCCGCCGTGATGCCAGCCTCCCGGATCCGGGCGTCGATGTAGTAGTCGATCACTTCCTCGGGCGAGCGATCCGCCGGCAGCAACTCGGCCGCGAGCAAAATACTGGGCCATCCAACCAGGGGCCATCCAGCCAGGGACAGCCAAACCAGCACAAACGTCCAGCGAAGCAACATGGCGATACCTCGTGCGAACCTATCAATTCCGCTGCATATGATAGCGGATGGCGGGGACGGCGGCCACAAGGTTTCAAGACTTGACAGCCCATCGTGGGGGCGTTCTATTCGAGCCTGCGCTGGCTCATTTCCCCTTCAAGAAGACCTTCAGGCCACGAGCTGATGGTTGCTCAACCAGGGCCGCTGACCAATCTGCGAGCGACGGACACGGTCGTTTTGTACCCCACGTTTGGCCATCCCGTGGACGGCGGGCGGGCATGGCGGGTGATGGTGCGCGGAGCGGTCTACGAGCCGGGCGAGGTGAAGCTGCGGCAGAAGCTGATGATCCGCATGTTGCAGCGGGTGATGCAGGTTCCGCGGCACGCCCTGGAGACGGAGATTTTCCTCAACCGCATTCAGGATTTCACCTGGATCACCGAACGCGGGCGGCGGCTGGCCGTGCGAGTCGGCACCAAGGTTTACCGCCTGCAGCGGGCCACGCGGCGGAACGGTCATTTCGCCGGCGTGGTGCGGATACGGGAGGCCGAACTGGAGAGCTTGCGGGAGGCCGGGCATTGCCAGGACGACTGGCTGCGGTACCAGGTCGTGACGCTGGACGGGGACCAGCGGGAGTTAACGGGACGGGCCCGGCTGCTGCCGCACGGCGGGCTGTCGGTCATCTCCGATATCGACGATACGGTCCGGCACAGCCAGGTGGGGTGCCGCCGGTCGCTGCTGGCCAACACGTTTCTGCGGGAGTTTTCCACGGTTTCCGGAATCGTCGACCTGTACCGCACTTGGGAGGCCCAGGGCGCCGTGTTCCATTACGTTTCGTCGTCTCCCTGGCAGTTGTACCGGCCGCTGATCGAGCTGTGGCAGCAGGAAGGGATTCCCGACGGCACGTTCCATCTGCGGCTGTTCCGGCTGCGGGACCACATGCTCCGCCGGCTGCTGCTGTTGCGCTCGGGCAAGGGGGCCGTCATCCGGTCTTTGCTGGACCACCTGCCGAATCGGCGCTTTGTACTGGTCGGTGATTCGGGGGAGCACGACCCGGAGATTTACGGCGCGATGGCCCGCAAGTATCGGGACCTGGTGGAGGCGATCTTTATCCGGCAGATTCCCTCGAAACCGCTGGACGCGGCCCGCTGCCGGCGCGCGTTCAAGAACTTGCCGGAGTCCTCCTGGCGGCTGTTTGACGAGCCGGAGGAGCTGCGGGACGCTCTGCCCCGGATGGAGCTGGTGGGCGGATCGCGGTAAGGTCCCCTTGTCGAGCCGCGATCGATCGGACACAATGGTCGGTTTTCCTCAGCGCCCGTTGCGCTGAGAGGCACCTTTCAGGAGACGCGGCCAGATGGCTCGATACACGGGACCCAAGGCGCGGGTCAACCGCCGCCTGAACGCGATGATTTACGAGAGCAGCGGCGCGGTCAAGGCGGCCGGGCGGCGGGAGAATCCGCCCGGCATGCATACCCGCGGCCGCCGGCCGTCCAACTACGGCCTCGCTCTGATGGAAAAGCAGAAGATCAAGCACTATTACGGGCTGGGTGAACGACAACTGCGCCGCTACTACGACATGGTGTCCCGCAAGAAGGGGAACACGGGCGAGCAGTTGTTGCTGGTCTGCGAGCGGCGGTTGGACAATGTGGTTCGCCGAGCGGGATTTGCTCGGACGCGCCCGCAGGCCCGCCAGGGAATCGCTCACGGCCATTTTCAGGTCAACGGTGTCAAGGTCACCAAGCCGTCTTACATCGTGCGGCCGGGCGACGTGATCACGGTCCGCGGGCGCGAGAATCTGGTGAACCTGTATCGCGGTCTGAGCGGCGAGAGCAACACGCAAACGCTGGACTGGCTGACCTTTGACGGCGATACGATGCGAGCTACCGTGCAGGGGAATCCGGGGCCCAGCGACATCAGCTTGCCGGTGGACGTGAACATCGTGGTCGAATTCCTCTCCCGCTGATTGACCCTGCGCATGCATACGCCACTTGCCGTGCTGGGCGGAGGCCCAGGGGGGTACGCCGCCGCGTTCCTGGCCGCCGACGAAGGCCTGGAGGTTGTACTGGTCGAGGCCGAATCGCGGCTGGGCGGGACCTGCCTGCTGCGCGGCTGCATCCCGTCCAAGGCCTTGCTGCACGTGGCTCGCGTGATCTCGGAAGTGGAGGAGTTGCGCGAGGAATGGGGGGTCGAGTACGCTCCGCCCCGGATCGACGTCGATCGGATCCGGCAGCGGAAGGAAAAGGTCATCAGCACCCTTTCCGGCGGGTTGAAACAATTGGCCAAGCGGCGCAACGTGCGGGTGATCTGTGCCCGCGGCGTGCTGGAGGATTCTCAAACGCTGCGTCTGGAAGGCCAGCACGAGTCGATCCCCGAAGGCGGCCGGTTGACGTTCGACCACCTGATTCTGGCGACCGGTTCGGTGCCGGCCATGCCGCCCACGCTGGCAATCCCCTCGCCGCGCGTGATGGATTCGACTGCCGCCCTGGAGCTGGTTGACGTTCCCCGTTCGTTGCTGGTCATCGGCGGCGGGTACATCGGGCTGGAAATGGGCACGGTCTACGCGCAGCTCGGAGCGCAGGTGAGCGTCGTGGAGCTGACCGACGGCCTGCTGCCGGGTGCCGATCGCGATCTGGTCAAGCCGCTGCACAAGCGGCTGCAGCACCTGTTCGAGGACCGCATCTTCCTCGGCACCAAGGTCGGCTCGGTCACCGACACCGGCCAGGCCGTGGATGTGACGTTCGAGGGGCCCGGGAAATACGGCGTCGAACGGTACGAGCGGGTGCTGGTCGCGGTCGGCCGGCGACCTCAAAGCCACGGGTTGGGCCTGGAGCATACGGCGGTTGAACTGGATCCGCGGGGCTTCGTCATCTGCGATCGCACGCAGCGGACGGCCGACCCCCACATTCTGGCCATCGGGGACGTGGCCGGCGAACCGATGCTGGCTCACAAGGCCACCCACGAGGCGAAAGTTGCCGTGGAAGTGGTGCTGGGCAAACAGGTTGAGTTCGACAAGCAGGCGATCCCGGCGGTCGTGTTTACCGATCCGGAAATCGCTTGGGCCGGTCTGACCGAGGAGCAAGCCAAACGCGACGGGCGGCAAGTGGATGTGGCTCTGTACCCCTGGGCGGCCAGCGGACGAGCCCAGGCACTGGGTCGAGTGGACGGCCTGACCAAGTGGCTGATCGATCCCGATACCGAGCGCGTGCTGGGCTGCGGCATCGTGGGGCCGGGGGCCGGCGAGCTGATTGCCGAAGCGACGCTGGCGATCGAAATGGGCTGCGAGGTCCGCGACCTGACCGAAACGGTCCACGCCCACCCGACATTAAGCGAAACGCTGATGAATGCCGGCGAGGTGTTCTTCGGGACGGCCACCGAAATCTACAAACCTCGGCGAACGGCCCGCCCGGCGGGAGCTTAGCGCCGCCGCCAGCGGCCTTTACGTCGCGGGCTATCTGTTCAACAATGCCCCTAGCGAGAGCGACCCGCCCGGCCGCTGGCCGGCCTGTGCGCGCTCGTCCCGGATCTCCGTGCCCGCGGGCGGAGCTGGATTCCAATTTGCCCCCAGTTGAGGATCACTCATGGCCGACGCCAAGACCGTCCTGGGTTCGGACGACACCCCCAGCCATCCGTTCCTGAGCCCCCTGCAGGATCCCGACCCGGCCGAAACCGCCGAATGGCTCGATTCGCTGGAATACGTGCTCAACAGCAAGGGCCCGGATCGCGTCAAGTACCTGCTGGCCGTCCTGGAGAAGAAGGCCCAACAGGAAGGCGTCGATTTGCCGATCCATTCGAACACGCCGTACATCAATTCGATCCCGGCGGACCGGCAGCCACCCTATCCGGGCAATCGCGAGATCGAGCGGCGGATCAAGAGCATCATCCGCTGGAACGCCATGGCCATGGTCCAACGGGCCAATAAGCAGTATCCGGGCATTGGCGGCCACATTTCCACCTATGCATCGGCCGCCACGCTGTACGAAGTGGCTCTGAACCACTTCATCCGCGGCCGCGGCGACGGCTACGACGGCGACCAGGTCTATTTCCAGGGCCACGCCTCGCCCGGCATGTACGCCCGGGCTTTCCTGGAGGGCCGGCTGAGCGAAGCGAACCTGGAGAACTTCCGCCGCGAACTGCAACCCGCCGGCGGACTCTCGTCCTATCCGCACCCCTGGCTGATGCCCGGTTTCTGGGAGTTTCCCACCGTCTCGATGGGCCTGGCCCCGATCATGGCGATCTACCAGGCCCGGTTCAACGAGTACCTCCGCGACCGCGGCCTGAAGGACACCTCGCGGCAGCGCGTCTGGGCCTTTCTGGGCGATGGCGAGTGCGACGAACCCGAAACGCTGGGGGCCATCACGCTGGCCTCGCGCGAGCGGCTGGACAACCTGATCTTCGTGATCAACTGCAACCTGCAGCGGCTGGACGGCCCGGTCCGCGGCAACGGGAAGATCATCCAGGAACTGGAAGCCATCTTCCGCGGCGCGGGCTGGAACGTGCTCAAGGTCATCTGGGGCGACGACTGGGATCCGTTGCTGGCCAAGGACGAGCAGGGGTTGCTGGTCAAGCGGATGGAGGAGGTGGTTGACGGACAGTACCAGAAGTACACGGCCATGCCGGGCAGCTACATCCGCGAACACTTCTTCGGCAAGTACCCCGAACTGCTGGAGATGGTCCGCAACTACTCGGACGAGAAACTGGAGCGCCTCCGCCGCGGCGGCCACGATCCCGAAAAGGTCTTCGCCGCGTACCAGGCGGCCGTCGATTGCCGGGGCAAGCCGACCGTGATCCTGGCCAAGACGATCAAGGGCTACGGGCTCGGCGAGGCGGGCGAGGGTCGCAACGTGGCCCACAACCAGAAGAAGCTCAACGAGCAGGAACTGCTCGAATTCCGCAGCCGGTTCGGGATTCCGATCTCGGACGAGGAAGTGGTCAAGGCGCCGTTCTACAAGCCGGCCGAGGACAGCGTGGAACTGCGCTACCTGCGCAAGCGGCGCCAGGAACTGGGCGGCTATGTGCCCAGCCGGCCGTTGGATCATCCGCGGATGGAGGTCCCCACGCTGGACGAATACAACGAGTTCCTGGGCGGCAGCAAGGGCAAGGAGATGTCCACCACGATGGGCTTCGTCCGCCTGCTGACCAAGCTTTGCCGCGACGATACGATCGGCAAGCACGTGGTGCCGATTGTTCCCGACGAGTCGCGGACGTTTGGCATGGAGGGCATGTTCCGGCAAGTAGGCATCTACGCGCATCAGGGTCAGTTGTACGAGCCGGTCGATTCCGACCAGGTGCTTTACTACAAGGAAGCCCAGGACGGTCAGATCCTGGAGGAGGGCATTACCGAAGCCGGTTCGATGAGTTCGTTCAACGCGGCCGGAACCGCCTACGCTTCGCACGGGATCAACATGATCCCGTTCTTCATTTACTACTCGATGTTCGGTTTCCAGCGGATCGGCGACCTGATCTGGGCGGCCGCCGACATGCGGGCCAAGGGGTTCCTGATCGGCGGGACCGCTGGCCGCACCACCCTGAACGGCGAAGGCCTGCAGCACCAGGACGGCCACAGCCTGCTCAATGCGATCGCCTTCCCCACGGTCCGGGCTTACGATCCGGCCTACGCTTACGAAATTGCCGTGATCGTGCTCGACGGCCTGAAGCGGCTGTACCAGGACGGCGAGACGGCGATCTACTACATCACGTGCGAGAACGAAACGTACGCCATGCCGGAAATGCCCGAGGGCGTCGAACAGGGGATCATCCGCGGGATGTACCCCTTGAAGTCGGTCGACGCCGCCGGGCCGCTGCGAGTGCAGTTGTTCGGCAGCGGCGCCATCCTCCGCTCGACGCTCGACGCCCAGCGGCTGCTGGCCGAGAAATTCAACATCTCCAGCGACGTCTGGAGCGTGACCAGCTACCACCAGTTGCGGCGCGAGGCCCAGGACTGCCAGCGGTGGAACATGCTGCATCCGACTGAAACGCCTCGGCAAAGCTACCTCGAACAGGTGCTCGAAGGCCGTTCGGGGCCCTTCATCGCCGCCTCGGACTATGTGCGGGCGGTACCCGAACAGTTGACGCCCTGGATTCCCGGCGACTACCTGGTGCTGGGCACCGATGGCATGGGCCGCAGCGAAACCCGCGAGGCCCTGCGGCGGCACTTCGAAGTGGACAGCGCGGCCATCGTGCTGGCCAGTCTTTACCAACTGCAGCGGCAGGGCGCGATTGCCGCTCAGCAGGTCGCGGACGCGGCGGCCGCCCTGGGAATTGACGTGGACCGGGCGAATCCGATGTTTGCCTGAAAGCGGCGCGCCGCCGGATGCCGGCGGCAGAACGTGAAGTCAGAACATTACAGTCCCCGGCGGCGAGTCGTCACGGAAGGCCGGTTCGTCGCCCACTCAGAAAGCGGGTCATGGCAATTCAAGTCAAACTGCCGGAACTGGGCGATGGCATCGAATCGGGCGATGTCCTGCAGGTGCTGGTCCAGGTGGGCGACGTGATCCGCAAGGATCAGGGCGTTGTGGAGCTGGAAACGGACAAGGCGACCGTCGAAGTGCCCAGCAGCCACGCCGGGCGAGTCACGGAAATCCACGTTCAGGAAGGTCAAACGGTGCCGATCGGCGGCCCGCTGGTGACAATCGAAGCGGTCGCCGCCGAGTCCGCCCCGCGCCGCGACGCTCCCCGGACCGAGGCGCATGCCGAGCCCGCCAAGTCGCAGGCGGCCCCCT
>JAGFJK010000339.1 GCA_024102795.1 Pirellulaceae bacterium | reverse complement strand
GACGTGCCCTGGATCCACCGCTGGTAACACTGGCATAGAGGAGAGGCACCGGTACTTCTTCCCTCAGACGACGCTCCATCAAATAGCGTGATTGAACCACCATCAATTAGCGTGCGTGCTCTCACCTGCCCAAAGTACGTCTCCTTCAGGATTTCAGCCGGACCACATAAATGTTCTTCGACCTCTGCTGACGTCCACGCATGGAGTGCCATCTTTGTCGGCAGACCGAAGAACCATTCCTGATCGCCTTTCGTCAACGGATGCCGCGTCCAGAGCACCCAGTCTGTGACACCCGGCAATACCCTCTCGGTCATCGCGATAGCTTCCGCGATCTTGTTGCGGCGTCTGGTTCCAATGGATCGGCCACTTGGAATGTCATACCATCGACACTGCCACCCGTACCAACGCCCTGTGTTGCCCAAGGAGCAGCTCATCTGCAAATGCAGATGAAACTCGACGCCAGGTTGATTCGAAAGGGCGCGTAGTGTGCCAAACTGACCATAGTGGCGCCGGACCAGTGCGCGGCACAAAGTCTCGAAATTGCGGCCTGCTGCTCCAGGCAGCGCCGAAAACACGTCCCAGTTCACAGAGCTCATTCGTCAGTATCTTCCTGCCCGTGACTGTCGTTCTCGTTCGGGTAGTCGTGCGCTGAATAGATCTCGACCTTGGCCCCGTTCTCAATCAGCACCTTCAAAAACGCAGAAATCTCGGACTCGTCCGTTGAAACCACGATATCACTGCCCTTTAGTTCCACGTGGATGTCGTATAGGAACTGCTCTAGCTCAGCGGGACCAAGCGTGTGCAGGCGCGACTTCTCAAATACCTGTCTTATCTCGTCGCTGAAGCGGCGCTCACTAGGGGGCAGATCGCCCATTGGCTCTGGAGAGGCTTGTCCTATCACGGCACTAATCTCGTCTATCAGTTCTTTGGCTCGCTTAGCATCGTCGATGGTCTTAAAGTGCCCAATCATCACAAGGTTCATCGAGTGTTCCGACCCGTATGCCTTCCAGATCTTCATCTCACACTCCTGTTCATCGAGTCGAGCGCATTTATAGCATCGAGTACTCGGCCGCAGCCAATATGTATACCGCCGGCGTCAAACGATGAGTTCCGAAGTACTCCGAACGCGTCAATGTGCGCGTAAGCACGTAAGCCGGACTCTGACGGCATTGGGTCGCAGAATCGCAAGCCAAATGCCCCCGCTTCACTTACCCTGAGTGGAACACATCCCTGGTATGAAATAACCCACTCGCTGAGCAGGTCATGCGTAGAATGATCGATTCCAGGGCGGCCGCGAGCTGGCTGTTCGGGCAGAAGCAGGAACTCCGCCGCCCCAGCGTCCGCTGCCAGTGCAGCCGCGCGATCGAGGTCGTTCAGAGTCATCGAATTAACAACGTAGTTTATTCCGAATGGCGAAATCCCGCGCACCCGTCGAATAGAATTGAGAAAGGCCTTAAAACTTCTACGTCGCAGCGTCTCGTACGTCCTACCTACACCGTCCATGCTTAGTCGGATAAAATGCACGTGGCCGCGTAGTTTATCTGCAAGGGCATCATCGATCCGATGCCCGTGAGTGGTAAATGTGACAGCCAGAGATGTGCAAGACGATACGCGGCGGCACAAGTCGGAAAACTGCGGATATTGAGTCGGCTCACCGCCGCCGAACCCTACGCCAAGCGTTCCATTGGCGTCCAAATCGGTCAGCCATTGAAGTAGGCGATCACGCTGCAGACTAGCGGGTTGCTTTGGCGCGTAGCAATATGGGCAGTCCAAATCGCAAGTGTTAGTCAGTGCAATTGACACGTTTCGTGGACCAATCGCCCACATCTCGGGCGGGATGCTGACTTCGTCGACGAGAATGTTTATGCCAGACGCTCGATCAAACAAATGAAGACCTGCCGGTCCAAGTCGTACTTTGGGGGCGCGGCCGGCAATAGAAGTGGATTTGAGAGCCTGGACATGCTTCATGAAACCGTTACTCCTTCGCCCGAAAAGTCCACCAGCGTCGAGCATTGCCCCGGAGTTGGTGCCATCCTGCAGAATGAAGCAGGTGGTTCAGCCTACTAAGTTTGTAACAATATCCAAGTTTCGACAAACAACGTCAACACAAGTGGAAGAACCGTGTTAGAAACGAATCAGGCGTGTCTAGCAACAACTATTTCTCCCGCCCGGCGACAATTAGAAATCCCGACTGTAACCCCCATGAGAGGGTCTCGCGAGCGACAATTACAAATCCCGGATCGGAGCGTTTGGACGATAATGGTAACGCCCTATTTCACAGGAGGTTGCGATAGTTGAGGATAGGCACGTACGAACCCTGCGGCAATTTCTGGCCCAGGGTTGGAATCTGGCGGCATCGGCACGGAGGTCGGGCATGGACGAGAAGACTGCACGCAAGTATCGAGCTCTGGGAGGGCTGTCGTCGGAACTGGCCGCTCCCCGATCCTGGCGAACCCGTCTGGAAGTGTTCGTCGAAGCTTGGGCGGAGCGTGTCCTTTCGGCAGGCGTGCATAAAGGTTTCCCCGCGGGGCGTGGGAATGGGGCGGTCTACGGTTCACGCTCCGGGAAGGATGGCCGATGCACAGGGGGAACGACGCTGAGGGCATCAGCATAGTGGGCGTGCAACGGCAGCTCGCAGGGTGGCGTTGTTGCGGGCGCCGGGGGAGGCCGGATGGCCAACTAACTCTGGCAGACCTCGACCGAGGTGGCGGCTGAGTGCGGCATCGAGCGAACCGCCGCTCGCGTGCAACTCGACGCGGCCAGGTGGCGGCGTTGAATGGGGCGGTTGGGTTGGAAAGAGGTGGGCTCCGAAAGGCCGATGTTCGTTGAACTGCCGTGACGGCAACCTGGCTGCCGGAATGCACGCTGGGAAAGGCTATCTCCTGCATGCCGTAGCACTGGGTGCAGCGTTCACAGCCTGGAAGCCACAGGCGACGATCAGGATTCCAGTTGCCAGACGTGGACCAGGCCGGCGATGTCGGCGGCGGCCACCCACTGCTGGTCGGGCGAAACGGCCAGGGCATGCAGCCAGTCCTTGAACTGCCCGCCGCGGCTCTTGCCCAGCGTCAACACCTCCTGGCCATCCGATACCTGGCAGATGCGGACCATGGTGTCGCGGCCGCACGAAAGAATGTACTTGCCGTCGGCCGAAAAGCACAGATCGCACACGCCGTACTGGTGCCCCGACACGGTCCGCGCGATCTGGCCGCTGGCCACGTCCACCAGATGCACCTTGCCCGTGCCCGTTTCTCCGCCTTGCCCCACGGCCAGCAGGCTGCCGTCGGGCGAAAACGCGGCGCACACCAGCCCGCGGCCGAACAGCTTGCCCCAGGCCTGCGCGTAACCGTACGTGTCGCCCCGATCCTGGTCCTTGATGTCGGGTAACCAGACCTTGAGCAGATCCTGCTGCAGGCTGCTATCGGTCGCGTTCCAGAAGCGAGCTTGAGCGGCGGGCCGGTCGAAGCTGCCGCGCCCGTCGGCATATTCGGCCGTGAACGCTCGCGATCCGTCGGGCGACAGCGCCGCCGCCGTGACCCACACTCGATCGTAGCCCGTCCAGCGCGTCAGCTCCGCGCCCGTTGCCAGGTCCCAGACGATCGTCAGGCACGAGTCGTCGCCGCTGATCAACCGCCGCCCATCGCCGCTGATCCCCAGCGCCTGCACCCAGTCGCGGTGGCCCGCCAGCACTTGCTTGGCACCGTCAGCGTCCGCCCGCGGATCCCACAACCGCACCGTCCGATCCAGACTGGCCGAAATCAACGTGCGCCCGTCGGGCGTGGCCAGCAGGTGCGTGATGCCGTTGTCGTGGCCTTTCAGTTGGCCAGCGGGCGGGGTGTCGGGAGCCGTTTCGGACTTGCCGCCCTCGACCGGGACGGGTGGTTCTGGCAACTGCCACACGCGAATGTCGCCCTGGCGATTCCCCGCCGCCAGATGGCGGCTGTCGCCCAGAAACGCCACGCTGGTCGGCCATTCGCCGGCGAACTCCAACTGCCAGACCTGCCGTGCCTTGCCGATTTGCATGAGCTTTGTCCAATCAGGCTAGTAGGTCCGCCACCACTCGATGACCGAACGGGGCCAGCGGTATGGGGCGCACGCCGGAGTAGTTTTCAATCGCCGGATTGATGCCCAGGGCCGAGTAGACCGTGGCGAAGAAATCGGCTTCGGTCACCGGGCTGTCCCGCACGTCCCGGCCATCCTCGTCCGTCGATCCGTACACCAGCCCGCGCTTGATGCCCGCTCCCGCCAGCGCGGTCGACCAGCAGCGAACGTAGTGGTCGCGGCCGCTGCGGTTGTTGATGTTCGGCGTGCGGCCGATCTCGCCCATCCAGACCACCAGCGTATCCCGCAGCAGCCCCCGCTCCTCCAGGTCGTCCAGCAGTCCGGCCCAGGCCTGGTCCATGCAGGGCACCAGCGCCTTGTGCCCGCTGAAGTTGTCGGCATGCGTGTCGTAACCGCTTTGCCCCACCTCGACGAAGGACACTCCGGCTTCGATCAGACAGCGAGCCAGCAGGCAGCGGCGGCCAAGCTTCGAATCGCCGTACTGCTCACGATACCGCTCCCATTGCTGGTCGATCTGGAACACGTCGCGGACGTGCTGCAGGCGGCGAGCCTGCTCGTACGCCTCGCGGTGCATGCGCGCCGGTTCGGCGGCCGATCGAGCGGCAAAGCCGGCTTCCAGGAAATCCCGCAACTCGTGCCGCAGCCCTTCCGCCTGGGCCGACAACTGCGAACTGCTGAACGGCGGCAGCTTGCCGTCCTGATCCAACTGAAACGGCTGGTAGCGAGGACCGAGGAACCCGCTGCCGGCATCGCCCTGCGACGAGATCTTGATGAAGTTCGGCAAGTCCGACTCCGGCCGGCCGCTGTAACGAGCCACGATCGCTCCGATCTCCGGAAAACGCACGTTGGCCGCCGGCGCATAGCCGGTGTGCATCAGGTAGATCCCGCCCGGATGATCGATCTGCGACGTGTGCATCGAGCGGATCACGGTCAGCTTGTCCATCCGCTCGGCGATCCGCGGCATCAGCTCGCAGATCTTCGTGCCCGGCAGGTTGGTGCCAATCTCGCGAAAGGGTCCGCCCGTCGGCCGGCCCACCTTCATGTCGAACGTTTCGAACTGGCTGCAACCGCCGTTAAGCCAGATCAGAATGCAGCGCTTGCCTTGCCGCTGCACCTGATCGGCCGCGGCCGCCGACCGAAACAGGCCTCCCCAATTCATCACGGCCGTCCCGCCGGCCGTGGCCAGCAGACCCTTGAGCATCGTGCGGCGACTGTGGTGCGCCATTTCCGGTAACTGCGACATGGTATCCCTCGTTGACGACGTGCGATCGTCCTTTGTCGCCTTTCGCTCCGCGAAAGTAGCGTGGAAGCTGGTAAGCAATACCCTGTGGAAAGTGGAGGTGCGCCGCGCGCTACTTTCGCGGAGCGAAAGGCGACTATGACGCTACTTTCGCGGAGCGAAAGGCGACTATCAACCGCTAATAATCCTCGCCGTTTAAACTCCGAGTGACCGACGCGAGCCAGTCTTCCAGGGCGGCCCGCATGCGAGCGCCCCGCGCGGGCTGGTCCGCCCAGTGGTCCATTTGTTCGTGGGGATCGGCCGCCAGGTCGTACAGTTCCCAGCGGACCGTGCCGCCGCGAGCCTCCAGGCGATGCAGTTTCCAATCGCCTTCGATCCAGGCCGCGTGGCCGGGGAACCTGTCGAGCGGATAGGCCGGATCGGGCAACCGGGCGGCGTTCCGGCTGGATTCGTGCGGTTCCAGATCGCCGCCGGCCTGCTGAGCCGCCAGCAGCTCGGACATCCACTTCGCGGAAGGCGTGCCGATGCCGGCGATCGGATAATCCCAGAATCCCATGCCTCGCGGCCGTTGCTCGGTCCGCCCGTCGATCAGCGGCACCAGGCTGATCCCGTCCAGCGGCGGTTGCCGGTCCGGCTTCACGCCGGCCAACTCCAGCAGCGTGGGATAAATGTCGCACGTATTGCAGCGGACGTTCGTGCCGCGGGCGTCCTTCAGGCGAGCGGGCCATTCCAGAATGGCCGGCACCAGCAGCCCGCCCTCGTAGACCTGCCCCTTGTTGCCGCGGTGCCCGCCGCTGGAACCCACTCCCGGCAGCGCGCCGTTGTCGCTGCAGTACCAGAGAATCGTGTTGTCGCGGATCTCCAGCTCAGCCAGCGCGTCGCGCAGCTTGCCGAACGCGCGATCCATGCCCGTCACCTCGCCCAGAAAATGTTGCCGATTCTTCGGCTGATCGTCGTACAGCGCCCGGTCACGCTCCGCGGCCTGGTGCGGACCGTGAGGCGATCCGAACCAGACGACGGCCAGAAAGGGTCCGCCCTTGGCGACTTGCCCCCGCATCCACTCGAGCGCCTTGTCCACCGTCACCTCGGAGCTTTCGCCCGTCAGCGGCACGGCCTTTCCCTGGTGGCTGAGGATCGGGTCGTTGTCAAAGAAATTCGGCGCGCTCCACCACTCGTCAAACCCGTTGTGCCCCGGATGCACCGGGCTGCCCGCTCGCACCGAACCAAGATGCCACTTGCCGAAGTGCCCGGTCGCATAGCCGGCCGAACGCAGCGCTTCGGCCAGGGTGACCTCCTGAGGGCGAATCGGGTAGCCCCACTTGAAGACGCCGTAGCGATTCGGATGCCGGCCAGTCAGCACGCTGCCGCGCGTCGGCGAACAGACCGGGGCCGCCGCGTAGAAGCGGTCGAAGCGCAATCCGGCCGCGGCGGCCGCGTCGAAGTGCGGCGTCTTCAACAGCGGATGACCGTTGTAGGCCATGTCGCCCCAACCCTGGTCGTCGGCCATCACCAGCACGATGTTCGGCCGATCGCCGGTCTGGGCCGCGGCCAGCACCGCCGGCAGGCAGACCATAACAATGCAGAACGGCAGCAGGACAAGTGATCTCATCGGATGCGATCCGCGGCCAAAAGATTAGTCAGATCGAAACAACTGACAACTGACAACTACTTCACTTGCGGTGTCGACGGGCTCGGCTCCAAGGCTTCCAGCCGCGCTTTCAGCTCGTTCAACTCGCGCTGCAGCCGCTCCACCTTCGCCTCCAGCCGCTGCGAGTCGGCCGGCGAATCGCCCGACCACAAACCGCTCAGCAACTGCCCGACGTTGATCCGCCCGTAGATGGCGATCGGATCGCGGCTGCCCTGGATCGCCCGCTCCAGTTCGTCATCGGTCCGCGACGACGATCCGCCGCGGCGCACATCGATCTCCAGGTCACCCAGGTTGAGCAGATCGGACGGCGAGAAGTTCTTGAGCAAGCCACTCAGCCCGTCGCCCAGCCCGTTGTCGCGCGCAAGCTGCTCGGCCTCCTCGCCCAGCAGGTCCAGATCGCGGCGCGTGACGGGTGTGATCAGCGCGGTTTGCTTGATTCCGTCGCGCAGGTAGTCGATTCTCAGTTCCGCGCCGCCACCGTCGCGCAGCGCCGCGTGCAGTTGACGTGGATCGGTCAACCGCTGGCCTTCCACCACCACCAGCAAGTCGCCGACTTGCAAGCCAGCCTGTGCGGCCGGCCCCTTAGGCAGTATGCCCAGCACGATCAGACCTCCCGGACCATCGAACTTGTGACGCTGGCGGTCGTCGGCCGACGCCAGTTCGGCCTTCAAGCCAATCATCACGGGCGGCTCGCCGCCGCGGACTGGAGCGGGCCAGGTACAGATCGCGGCGCAACTCAGCGCGGCGAGCAACCAAGCGATTCTGGCGTGCATGGTAACTGGTCTCCGGTGGTATGGACGGACACTTGTCGCCTTTTGCTCCGCGAGTTTGTCGCCTTTCGCTCCGCGAAAGTAGCGTGTGGCTGGGATCGGTTTCCTGAGTGGAAGGTTGCTGGGTGATGCTCGCTACTTTCGCGGAGCGAAAGGCGACTATCGTGTTCTTACTGTGTGTCCAGCCGCTTGATCTGCACGTTGCGGAACATCACGGGGTCGGAGTGGCCGGCGAAACCGAAGTGGCCGCTGGTGCGATCCTTGCCCGGATGCGGGCGGTTGCCCAGATACTCGCTGACCTCGTTCAGGTCCGCGTCCAGGATGATCGACCCGTTCAGCTCCACTTGAATCTTGGAACCCTGGACGGTGACCTGCTGAAAGTTCCACTCGCCGGTCGGCCGCAGATGGCCCCGCTCGGCGGCCACCATCCCGTATGCCGAACCGTGGGCCTGGCGGGGGTCGAGTCCCGCGTACTTGGGATGCTCCGTGTCCAGCACCTGCAGCTCGCACATGCCGACGTAGGCCGTGTCGCCCTGGCCCGGATAGCGGATCGCCAGGCCGTTGTTGCCGCCCGGCGGCAGTTTGAACTCCATCTGCACGACGAAGTCGCCGTATTCTTCTTCCGTATAGATCGTGCCGCCCTTGCCGGGCTTGCAGACCAGCGCTCCGTCCTGAATCTCGTAGTTCTCCACCGGCCCCTTCCAGCCAGCGAGGTTCTTGCCGTTGAAGATGCTCACGAATCCCGAACCGGCCTTCTGGCGGAGGATCTCGTTGGCTTCCTCGGCGGGCACTTCGCGGATGAAGATATTCCGCCAGCGGATCTCGCCGCCATGCGTCTGCAGTTGGATCGGACCCTTGGCGAACAGCGGTCGCTTGCGGTCCCAGAAGTTGTCCATCACGGCATGATCGACCACCAGCTTGTCGTTCAAATGGACCGTGGTGCGGGCGCCCAGTTGCAGGATCCGAAAGCTGTTCCACTCGCCGAACGGCTTGTCCGCCAGCGCCAGCGGGTCCTTGCCGGGATTGCCGGGGTTATTGTTCCACAGGCCGCCCGATCCCTTGTTGGCGCCCAGCTTGAATTTGGATTCCTCGGTCGAGTCCCAGATCTGGACCTGCGGGGTCGCGCGGAGGTAAATTCCGCTGTCGGCCAAGGGGACCGTCTTGTAGTCGATCATCAGCTCGATGTCGCCGTAATCCTTGTCGGTCGTCAGGTAGACTCCGTGGCCGTCGTTTACCAGTTCGTAGTTCTCGACGGTCCAGTGTTTCCTGGCGTCTTCCAGGTCGGTGGCCCGTTTGGCCGCCCGTTCGTCGTCGCTCATCGCCCACAACTTCCGCGGGTCGAAGTGGCCCATCCCGTGCCAGCCTTCCAGGTCGCGGCCGTTGAACAGGGCTTGAAACCCCTCCGGCGGCTCGACCTGGGCCTGCGCGGAGCGGGCGGAGAACGGCAGGAGGGCGATGACTGTGCACACTAGCAGCAGCAGGCGTGGCATGGCGGGTACCTCGGTTATGGGTAGGTCACCAGGAGGGAGTGAATTCGGAGCACAGGCCCGGTGGCGGGCGAGCGGCGTCGGGGTCTCGGTCCGAAACTGGATCTCAAGACGCCTGTCCAAACGGCCGGTCTCAATGGTACCCTGCCACGAGCCGGCAAACCAGTATTCCAGCTTCTCTCCCGCGCGGATTGTCGCCCGCGGCGGCGGACCGCGGCGGGAGTCGACACTTCAGACGAAAGGCAAGTCACGTGCGGCGCAGCAAGACCCTGGCAAAATTGCGGAATAACGAACCCGTGCGGATGTGCGCCCTGGGCCATTACATTCCGTCGTATCTGCGGCACGCGGCCCACTTCGGCTACGACTGCATCTGGCTCGACCTGGAGCACCGGGCGATGGGCGACCGCGACGTGCAGTCGCTGCTGGCCCACTTCCACCTGTTCGACATCGACTGCATGCTCCGCCCGCCGACCCTGGAGAAGACCCGCTTGTACCGCTACCTGGAGGACGGAGCGACGGGGCTGATGATCCCTCACGTGTCGACGCCCGAACGGGCGCGGGAGCTGGTACAAGCCGTAAAATTCCCGCCGCTGGGCGACCGCGGGCTGGACGGAGCCGGGTTGGACAGCGATTATTTCCTGGGTTACGGGCCGGATTACATCGACCAGGCCAACTCCGAGACGTTCCTGGTGGTGCAGATCGAAACGCCGCTGGCCGTCGAAAACGTGGACGCGATCGCGGCGGTCGAGGGGGTCGACGGCCTGTTCCTGGGTCCGGGCGACCTGGGCTTGCGGATCGAGCGGCTGCCGGGCCTGTCGCTGACGATGGAGGACGCTCGGGCACGAGTCGCCGCCGCTGCCGCTCGCCACGGTAAAGCGTGGGGCTGTCCGGCCTCGTCCGAACAACTAGAATCGCTGTATGGTCAGGGTGCGCGGTTGCTGGCGCACGGGGGCGACTTCATGGCCTGCATGAACATGCTGCGGGAATGCGGCCAGCGGTTGGACGAGGTCTACGGCTGAGCGGACGCGGCCCGTGTTGGGTCGCGGCTGGCATCCGGCTGTCCTGAGCACGCCTGGGGAGGACGGAAGAGCGGTATGCCCACCGAGCCACGTAACACGGCGCGTCAAGTGCGGATCGGGCCGCTGCTGGGAGTCGGCGCGCTGCTGGCCGCGGTCTTCGGCCTGGGAGTGTTCATGATTATTCGCGGCGGGCCGCAGCCGGACGAGCTGACCGCTCATCCGTCCACCGATCCGCCGCCCATTTCACCAACCAGGTTCCTGAACACCACCGACCAGGCCAAGTACGTCGGCGCTCAAGCCTGCGTCGAGTGCCATGCCGAGCAGTACGATTCGTACCAGTTGACCGCCCACAGCCGGGCCCTGTCGCCGGTGGCTCCGGATGAGGAGCCGGCGGACGGCGAGTTCTTTAACGAGGCGTCCCGGCGGCATTATCGCATCTACCGCCAGGACGGCCAGTTGCGACAGCACGAGTACATGCAGGATGAGCAAGGCGTGATCGCCGAACAGGATCATGCCATGGACTGGCTGATCGGTTCCGGCCGCCACTCGCGCAGCTACCTGGTCGACATCGACGGCTTCCTGGTCGAATCGCCTGTCACCTGGTACACCTCGCGCCGCCAGTGGGACATGTCGCCAGGCTACAACCGGGCGGACCACTGGAGCTTCGAGCGGGCGGCGGACGAGGGCTGTCTGTTTTGCCACGTGGGGCTGGCCGAGCCGACCGGCGAAAGTCTCAGCCGGTTGGAGATCCGCCAGCAGGCGATCAGTTGCGAGCGGTGCCACGGCCCAGGTTCGCTGCACGTGGAACGCCATCGGGCTTCCGGCGCGGACGCCGCGGCCGTTGCGAGTGACGAAGGGAGCGATGACGGCGACCCGACGATCGTCAACCCCGCGCGGCTGGACCGCATGCTGGCCGAGGACATCTGTGCCCAGTGCCACCTGCGGGGCGACGCCACGGTGACGATCCGCGGCCGGCGTCTGACCGACTACCGGCCCGGACTGCCGCTGACCGACTTCCGCATCGACTACCAGGTCAAGGCTCGCAACCGGCCGATGAAAGTCGTCGGGCATGTCGAACAGATGCGGCTCAGCGGTTGCTGGACCGCCCAGGGCAGCACGCTGACCTGCACGACGTGCCACGACCCGCATCAGGACACGCTGCCTGAGAACAAGGTGGCGTTCTATCGCGAGAAGTGCCTGCAATGCCACGGGGCCGCCGACTGTGGCCTGCCCGAAGCGGACGCTCGCCGTACCCAGTCCGGCGACAACTGTGCCGGCTGCCACATGCCGCAGGTGGCGACCGACATCCCGCACATCGCCTTCACGCACCACCGCATCGGAATTCACGACGAGGAAGTAGTGCCGCTGGCGCTGGAGCCGCACCAGGTGGATCTGGTCCCGGCGACCGACGTGAGCTACCTGCCGCAGGACGACCGCGAACGCTGCCTGGGACTGGCTTACATGGAATACGCCGAGCGTCAGAGCAGCCAGCCGGCGATCGACTTCTTTCACGACAGCGCCTGGAATTTGCTCAAGCCGCTGCACGACAAACACCTGTACGACGCGGGCGTGGAAGCGGCCCTGGCCCGGCTGCTGTGGCAAAAGGATTCGCCCGAAACCCCGGCCGCCGCCTACAACGCGCTGCGCGGTCCCAACCTCTCGCCTCAGCATCGCGTCAACGCCGCCTTCGTGATGGCGGAAGCGGCCATGAAAGCCGGCGAGTGGGAAGCGGCCACCGAGCCGTTGCGGGAACTGATCAAGCTGCGGCGGCACTCCGAGGATCACACGATGCTGGCCGTCTGCCTGGCTGAACTCGGCAAGCTGGACGAGGCGCTGGAGTCGGCCGAGCGGGCCAGCCAGATTCAGCCGTTCCGCGCCGACGTGTATGACCTGCTGGCCAAGATCTGCGAGTCGTCGGGCCGCGTCGTGCAGGGCCAGCAGCACGCCGAGACCGCTCGCCGCCTGAAGCTGGTGTTGGGCGAGAGTCAGTAGTTATTGGTCAGTAGTCAGTTGTCAGTTGTTGACAACGTAGCTGTTCACGCCGATTCTTCACTCAAACAGGCGACAAGGACTCAATCGATCACTGCTGGCTCCCTCCTCGGCTTCGAGAGCGTGCAGCTTATAAGTTGTTTTGCCGAAGGAATTTGGCATTATGACCGAGGGAAAACGTGGATGGTCTCCGCATCGGCAAGCGCCCACCTTGATATCCCTTTGGCCCCCTCCCCGGCTTCCGGGGAGGGCTGGGGAGGGGCCTGCGGGGTTCGACCGGACAACCATCGAATACCATTGACCTCTGGGGTCGATTCGGCAGGATCGCGAGCTCCGGCAAAGTAGTGATCGCGCTCCGCGTGATGAGCCCTTGCAGACTCAACGTCTCCTGCCGCAGGGAGTCACCATCGGTCGTTGAGGAGCGCCCGGACCTGTGGCACCCACAAGTCCGGCTGGACCCTGGCCGCGGCGGATGGTTCAGACGGCGGTCGGAAGGCTCATCACGCGGAGCGTGATGGCTACTTTGGGGAGGGACTCTTTTGTGCAGTATAAAACTCAGCCCGCAACTGCCACCTGGACACATGCATTCGGACCCAGATTCGGAAGATGCATGACTAAGATTCCGCGCGCGCCAGTCGTAGCCTGCGCATCCGGCGTAGCATGGGCTTCCAGCCCGTGTTTCCGCGCGCGCCAGTCGTAGCCTGCGCATCCGGCCCGCAACTGCGTGCGCGCCGCGCTACATCCCGGCGGCCAGCGCTTCGAGGTGCCGGCCGAAGTGATCGGCCAGCACGTCGCGGTAGGTCTCTGGATGTGCGACCAGCACGTCGCGCACCGCGGGCCCGAACCGCTGGTCGGTCAGCACCGAGCCGAACGTGCAGTGCAGGATCTGCCGGCCCGGCTCGGTGAACCCTCGACCCGCCGGCACGTCGCTCCAGCGTTCCAGGTACACCCGCTCCAAGGCCGCGCTGTCGGCGAGCTGTTCGCCCGCGGGAACGGCCTCGTTGGTGGCCGAAACGTGGTAGGTCGCCTTGTCGGTGTCGTACCGCGAACGGGCGAAGGCCACGATCTGGCGGAACAGCGTCTGGTCGTGCCGAGCGACAACGCGCAGCGCCTCCAGGTAACTGGTGCCCGCAGTCTTCACATGGAAGCAGCCGGCGGTCGCGCGAGCCAGCAGCGGGTACATGGACAACTTGTCCGAACCCGAATGCAGGCTCAGCTTGTACGGTCCCAGCATCCGCGCGATCGCCGCGTGATCGGCCAGCGACCGTTCCAGCTCCGCCAGGTCGCCCCGGTAATCGACGCCCTTCTCGAAGTCGCCGACGTAGCGGGGCGCCAGGCTGATCAGCTTCATGCCGCGTTCCAGACACTGGCTGGCGATGATGAAATGTTCGGCCAGAGTCGTCGGCTGCTGCGTTTCGTCCACGCTCAACTCAATCTCGTAATCGCGGCCCGCGGCCGCCTGCACGCGGTCGATATGCTCGGCCAGCCGCAGCGCCTCGTTCAGTGCCAGGCCGTACTTCACGGCGCAGCGCATGCAGGCCTGCTGGTCCAGCACGACGCGCCGGCCCGTGTTCAGCGTGATCTCGCGGCCCAGGTACGAATCGAACCAGGCAATCCGATCGCGGACCGCCGCGAACTTCTCCCGCAACGTCGCCTCGTCGTATCCGTCCGCGTGCTCGTCGACCTCGCCCGACGGATCGATCGTAAAGAACGTGAACCCGGCCGCCGCCGTTCGTTCCACGTCCCCGGTCGTCTTCAAATGATCGGCATCGGCGCCGGTGCGGCCCTGCCAGCCGGCTTGCCGCATCCCGTCCAGTGCCTCGCGCATCACCTGTTCGGGAGTGCGGCCGGTGCGAGCCATCTCGCGGATGGACTGCTGAGGGAAAATCGGTTCGATGCTGGCGCCGCTGCGCCGCATCGCCTCGACGTGCCCCGGCGTGGCCAGCCCGATCCGATCGCCGAACCCGAAGCTGGGCGCCAGTCCCAGCGTGACGCACGGACCGGCCGCGCGATCGCCTGTGATAGTGGATTCCGTCATGTGTTGTTTCCCTTGGCTGGATCGCACGCCCATTCTCGCTCACGCGTCGGGTAACACGGGATGCTAAGAAGGCGCTGTGCGGCCAAAAAAGTGGCGATACGACTGGATCGTCTGCCGCGCCGCCGATTCCGGATCGGGCAGGGGCAGCGCTTCGGCCGACAGATAGCCGCCGTAGTTGATTTCCCGCAGGGCCGCGGCCAGGGGAGCGAAATCCAGGTGGCCCATGCCGGCCGCCCGGCGGTTCGAATCGACAAAGTGCACGTGGCCGATCCACGCGCCGCCGCCGCGGATCGCGGCGGCCAGGTCCGCCTCCTCGATGTTCATGTGAAACAAGTCGGCCAGCAGGCGAACGTTCCCGGTGGCCAGCGATTCCAGCAGTCCCACGCCAGCTTCGACCGTCGTGACCAGGTTCGTTTCGTAGCGGTTCAGCGGTTCGTAGATCAGCGGCACGCCATGCCGCTCGGCATGAGCGCCCAGGTCGTCGAGCGCGGAGCGGAGCAGGTCGAGCGCCGCCGGGCGGTCGAGCGGTCCGCCCCAGCGGCCTTGCATCGAACCGATGATCGCCGGCGCCTGGAACGCGCCGCCAAACTCGATCATCCGCCGCACGAACTGCAGGGCTTGTTCGCGCTGCGCGGCGTCCGGACTGGTCAGGCTCAGCCCGTGCTTGACCATCCCGGCGCCGGTGCCGACGGCAGCCACGCGCAAGCCGTGCCTGTCGAGCAGCCGCCGCAGTTCGTCCCGATCGACCGCGTCGGGTCCGGGCGCGAAGATCTCGACGGCGTCGAACCCCAGCTCGCCGGCCCGCTGGCAGGCCGCGGCCAGGTCATCCCAGAACACGAACGGTCCGCCCCGCGCTTCCGGCACCAGGCTGACGGTTACGGCCGACCGCGTCATCGGTTGTCTCCAGGGGTGACTTCCACGATCGCCTTGATCACACCCGACTCCGGACGCGTGTACGATTCGAAGTCGCGAACCACCTCGTCGAACGGCGTGCGGTGCGTGATCCAGGGAGTGGTGTTGATCGTGCCGTTCTCGATCAACCGGATGATGCGGGCAAAGTCGCCCGGCATCGCGTTCCGCGAACCCTTGATCGTCATCTCGCGGCGGTGCAGCGCCGGATGTGGAAAGCTGATCTCGTCGGTCGTGATGCCGACGTAGACCAGCGTGCCCGTGTGCGCGACATAGTTGACGGCGTGGCCCATCGAACGGTTGTTGCCCGTGGCGTCGGTGACCAGGTCGTACATCGCTCCGCCGGTGATCTCCCGCATCTGCTCGACCTCGCCGCCATCGCCGCGAAACAACACCGTATGCTCGATCCCGTACGTGCGGCGGACGAATTCCAGCCGCGAGGGGACCATGTCCATCACGCTGATCACGGCGCCGGTCAGCCGAGTGAACTCCAGCGTCGCCAGGCCGATCGGCCCGGCGCCGATGATCAACACATGCTCGCCCTCGACCGGCGCTCCGCGGTCGTTGGCATGGCAGCCGATGGCCAGCGTCTCGACCAGCGCCAACTGTTCGTACGACAACTGCCGCGACACGTGCAGCTTGTCGGCCCGCACCAGGAACCGCTCGCACAACCCGCCGTCGACCATCACGCCGATCACGTTCAGCTTCTCGCAGCAGTTGCCGCGCCCCTTGCGGCAGGCGTGGCAGGCGCCGCAATTCATGTACGGTTCGATGCTGCAGCGGTCGCCCGGCCGCACGTTGGACACATCGCCCGCCACGGCCAGCACCTCCACGCCCAGCTCGTGGCCCGGAATCCGCGGGTAACGGAAGAACGGCATCTTGCCCAGGTAACCGCTATAGTCGGTGCCGCAAAGGCCCATGCGATGCGTGCGGACCAGCGCCTGGCCCGGACCGGGCACAGACGGCTCCTCGATCTCGACATACTCCAGGTGTTTCGGCTCTTTCAGACGGATCGCGCGCATGTTGGTCGGTTCGGTTAGAGGTGGAAGAAGGGGATGCGGTGTTGTAACGAACGTCTTTCACTTCGTCATCGTCGCCTTTCGCTCCGCGAAAGTAGCGCTTGCGGCGCGAGTCCATTCAACGCCGGGCCGTGATCGCGGTGCCCGCTACTTTCGCGGAGCGAAAGGCGACTATGACGCTACTTTCGCGGAGCGAAAGGCGACTATGACGCTACTTTCGCGGAGCGAAAGGCGACTATGGCGTATCATTATTCTCCGGCCGGCCTTCGATGTAGAACCAGTTGTGGATCGGCTCCAGGATTCGCCGCACGTCGGTCAGCAGCGGCTCGTCCAGCGGCTCGTTCATCCACCGCACCCACTCGGCGATCCGCTCCGGGTCGGCCGAGCCGGCGATGCAGGTGGTGAAGTCGGGATTGGCCAGCGAGAACTGCAGAGCCAGCTTGGCGATGTTGCCGCCGCGCCGCCGGCACAGTTCGGCCGCCTCCGCCGCGAGCTGTCGCACCCGCGGCGTGGCCTTGTGCCAGGGAGGCAGCGGAGCGTCGGTCAGCAGCCGAGCGGAAAACGGAGCGGCGTTCATCAGCCCCACTTGCCGCTCGCGGCACAGCGGCACCAGTTGCAACGCCATGTCGTTCTGCAGCGTGTAGTGGTTGTAGGTCAGGACGACATCCAGCTCCGCCCGTTCCAGCACGTACTGGAACATCTTCATCGGATAGCCGCTGACGCCGATGAAGCGGACCTTGCCCTTCTCGACCTGCTTGCGCAGCGCGGGCAAGGTCTCCTCGACCACTTGACCCATCTCGACAAACTCGATGTCGTGGCACAGCACGATGTCCAGGTACTCGACCCTCATCCGCTCCAGCGAGATGTCGATGCTTTCCTCCACGCGCCGCGGGCTGAAGTCGAAATGCCGGGGAGCGTACCGGCCGAGCTTGCTGCCCAGCAGGTAGGAGTCGCGGGGCACGTCGGGCAGCACGCGACCCAGCAGGATTTCACTCATCCCGCGACCGTAGTAGGGCGACGTGTCGATGAAGTTCAGGCCCAGGTCCAGGGCCACGCGGACGGCCCGCGTCGCCTGGTTCAGGTCCACGCCGCGAAACTCCTGCCCCAGCGACGAGGCGCCGAACGAGAGGATCGACAGGTCAAGACCGGTCTTGCCGAGCGGTCGGGTTTGCATGGTCTGAGATCCGGCTGCGGTATCGCCTGGCGCCGCGGGGAAAACCGCGAGTGTAACGGATCGCGGCACCGACCGTAACCATGGTCCGCCGCGGCCAGCTCACTTTCCGCTCCACAACCGGGGACACGTCCTGTCACCACAGAGCGGGCAGCCGCCGAGCGTTGTCCTCCACGACCAGGTAGCGCCGAAAGCCCTCCGACATCCGGATCGTGAGTGGAGCACGGTTGTTCCCGCCGGCGTCGCTCGCACGATCGGACCGCGACTCGTCCTGCAGCGCCCACAGCGCCTGCAAACCAGGCTGGTTCGCCAGCAACCGCAACCCGTCGTCCGGCCCCAAGACCGCGCAGGCCGTCGCCCACCCGTCGGCATCGATGGCGTTCGGCCCTACCACGGTGACGCCCGCGGCGTGCTCCGCCGGCCAGCCCGTGCGAGGATCCAGAATGTGGCTCAGCCGTCTCCCGCCGATGGTCACATAGCGCCGGTAGTCGCCCGACGTGCAGACGGCCACCGTGTCGTGCCCCGCTCCGCCCAGGTGCAGGACTCCCAACTGCCCGCCCGATCGTGGATGCTGCACCCCGATCCGCCAGACACTGTCCGCGGCCGGTCGCCCAAAACATTCCACGTCGCCGCCCACATCCACCAGTCCTCCGACCAGCGGGTACTGTCGCATCGCCAGAATCGCCCGGTGAATGCCATATCCCTTGGCGATACCGTCCAACGAGACGCTGACGCCGGAATCGGACTTGACCGCCGCGCCGGGAAGCAGCGACAGGTTCTCGAAGCCGACCAGTTTGCGCGCCGCGGCCAGTTCCTCCGGCCGCGGCGGCTCGTTGCGCCTGCCGGCCTCGGCCCACAACTCGGCCAGCGGCTTGATCGTCGCGTCGAACGCTCCCTGCGACTGGGCGTGTAACGTGCCGGCCGCCGCCAACACCTCCAGTGTCGCGGGGCTCAAAGCCACCGGCTTACCCGCCGCGGCTCGATTCAACCGGCTCAGCTCACTGCCCGGGTCGTACGTCGACATGGCTGATTCGACCCGCCACAGCTCCGCGAGTGCGGCTTGCAAGGCGGCATCCAACTGGTCGGCGGGCCCGACCGCAATCAACCGGCTGGTCGTGCCCATCAGCAGCGGGGTGATGGTTCGCTGAGCGGGTGGGGGCTGCCGGCCAACGCCCAGCCATCCGGCCAGCAACAACCCGCCGGCAACTCCCATCAGCACGCCCAGCCGCGTCCAGAATCTGTGGTCGGGCATCTGCATGGCGTCCCTTGGCAAGTCTCGAAAGGTCTACTGCAATGTGTGCACGATGTGCGAATTGTCACACTTCAGCGTGCGAACCGGCGGTGAGCTGGGAGGTTTGTTGGAGTCGACAGGGTTGCCAGGAATTCGAGTTGCGGGAAGCTCGTCGGTGAACATCTTCCCTGGCCGCGGGCCGGAACAAGGCTGCCGCGACTCGCCCGGAGGCCGGCAACCGATCCGGGAAACGGGGACCAGAAAGTGGGGGCGGCGGGCTTTGGCACTCAAGTTGCGACCCGCAGGCGAGGGATTGCGGAAGAATCGCGGCATCGGCCAGTTGGGGCCAGGCACAGGTACGGAAGGGAACGGCGGTGAGTCAACGCAGATATGTCACCTTGGATGGCAACGAAGCGGCGGCCCTGGTGGCCCACCAGACGAACGAAGTCATTGCCATTTATCCTATCACGCCGGCGTCGCCGATGGGGGAGCTGTCGGATGCGTGGTCGGCGGTGGACCGCCAGAACATCTTTGGCACGGTCCCGGATGTGATCCAGATGCAGAGCGAGGCGGGGGCCGCGGGCGCGGTTCACGGGGCGTTGCAGGCCGGTGCCTTGTCGACGACCTTCACGGCGTCGCAGGGCCTGCTGCTGATGATCCCCAATATGTACAAGATCGCGGGTGAGCTGACGCCGACCGTGTTTCACGTCACCGCGCGGACGCTGGCGACGCACGCCTTGTCGATTTTCGGCGACCACAGCGACGTGATGGCGGTGCGGGCCACGGGCTGGGCCATGCTCTGTTCGAATTCGGTCCAGGAGGCTCACGATCTGGCGCTGATCGCTCAGGCGGCGACGCTCCGCAGCCGGGTGCCGTTCGTGCATTTCTTCGACGGCTTTCGCACCTCGCACGAGGTGAACAAGATCGAGCAGCTCGGCCAGGACGACATCCGAGCCCTGATCGACGACCGGCTGGTGCGCGCCCACCGCGAGCGGGCGATGGACCCCGACCGGCCCGTGCTCCGCGGTTCCGCTCAGAACCCCGACGTGTTCTTTCAGGCGCGGGAAGCGGCCAATCCGTTTTACGACCTCCTGCCGGGCATCGTGCAGGAGACGATGGACGAGTTCGCGGCGCGGATCGGGCGGCAATATCATCTGTTCGACTACGTGGGCGATCCGCAGGCCCGGCACGTGCTGGTGATGATGGGTTCCGGCGCGGGCGCCGCGGAGGAGGCGGTCGAGGAGCTGCGGCGGCAAGGCCGGCCGGTGGGGCTGCTCAAGGTCCGACTGTTCCGTCCGTTCGACGCCGCGGCATTTGTCGCCGCGCTGCCGGCCAGCGTGCGGGCCCTGGCCGTCCTGGACCGCACCAAGGAGCCGGGCGCGTTGGGCGAGCCGTTATATCAGGACGTGGTGACGGCGCTGGCCGAGGCCTGGCCCGCGAGTGGCGGCGCCAGTGGCAACGGCGGCCTGCCGCAAGTGATCGGCGGGCGATACGGCCTGTCTTCCAAGGAGTTCACTCCAGCGATGGCGGCCCGCGTCCTGGAGGAGCTGGCGGCGGCCGCTCCCAAGCGGCACTTCACCGTCGGGATCATCGATGACGTGACGCATTTGAGCCTGAAGTGGGATCCGGATTTCTCGACCGAGAAGCCAGACGTCACGCGAGCCATGTTCTACGGCCTGGGCAGCGACGGTACGGTGGGGGCCAGCAAGAACTCGGTCAAGATCATCGGCGAAAACACCAGCCTGTACGCTCAAGGCTACTTCGTCTACGACTCGAAGAAGGCCGGTTCGGTCACCGTGTCGCACGTGCGTTTCAGTCCCCGGCCGATCCATAGCACGTACTTGATCGACCGGGCGAACTTCGTCGCGTGCCATCAGCCCCAGTTCCTGGAGCGGATCGACATGCTGCAGGCGGCCGAGCCGGGCGCGACGTTCCTGCTGAACAGTCCCCACGGCCCGGACACGGTCTGGGACCAGTTGCCGGCTGAAGTCCAGCAGCAGATCATCGACAAGCGGCTGAAGTTCTACGTGGTCGACGCCTACGAGATCGCTCACCGGACCGGCATGGGAGGCCGCATCAACACGGTGATGCAGACCTGCTTCTTCGCTCTGGCGGGCGTCTTGCCGCGGGAGCAGGCGATTCAGCAGATCAAGGATGCCATCAAGAAGACGTACGGGCGGCGGGGCGAGTCGATCCTGCGGCAGAACTACGCGGCGGTGGATGCGTCGCTGGAAGGCCTGCACCAGGTGCCGGTGCCCGCGGTGGCCAGCAGTTCGCTGCGCCGGTTGCCGCCGGTGGCCGCCGGAGCGTCGGACTTTGTGCAACGGGTCACGGCCCTGCTGATCGAGGGTCGCGGCGACTTGCTGCCAGTCAGCGCGCTGCCGGTCGACGGCACTTTTCCCACCTCGACGGCCTGCGTCGAGAAGCGCAGCATCGCCCTGGAAATCCCGATCTGGGATCCGGAGATCTGCATCCAATGCGGTCTGTGCGCGCTGGTCTGCCCGCACGCCGCGATCCGCATGAAGCCCTACCCGCTGGGCGAGCTGAACAATGCTCCCGCGGGTTTCCTGTCGCGGTCCTGGAAAGGCAAGGAGTACGCGGACCACGCCATGACGATCCAGGTGGCGCCGGAGGATTGCACGGGCTGCGGCGTGTGCGTGGATGTCTGTCCGGCCAAGAGCAAGGAAGTGGTGCGGCACAAGGCGATCAACATGCAGCCCAAACGCGAGCACCTGGAGCGGGAGCGGCGGAATTACGAATACTTCCTGCAACTGCCCGACGTGGATCGGACGTTGGTCAACATGGACACGGTCAAGGGGACGCAGGTGCTGCTGCCGTTGTTCGAATACTCGGGCGCTTGTGCCGGCTGCGGCGAGACACCCTACCTGAAGTTGATGAGCCAGTTGTTTGGCGACCGCACGCTGATCGGCAACGCCACCGGGTGTTCGTCGATCTACGGCGGCAACCTGCCGACGACTCCCTGGTCGGTGAACGCCGAGGGGCGGGGCCCGGCCTGGAGCAATTCGCTGTTCGAGGATAACGCTGAATTCGGTCTGGGCCTCCGCCTGGCGCTGGACCAGAAGCGGTATCACGCCGAGGTGCTGTTGCGGAAGCTGGCGCCCGAACTGGGGGACGAACTGGTCCGGGAGCTGATCGATGCGCCGCAGGAGACCGAGCAGGAGCTGGCGGAGCAGCGGCAGCGCGTGGCAGCGCTCCAGCAGCGGCTCGGCCGGCTGACTTCGCCGGAAGCCGAGCGGCTATCGGCGATCGCCGACGTGCTGGTTCGCCGCGACGTCTGGATTATCGGCGGGGACGGCTGGGCGTACGATATCGGCTTTGGCGGACTGGACCACGTCTTGACCACCGGCCGCGACGTGAACATCCTGGTCCTGGACACGGGCGTTTACTCCAACACGGGCGGCCAGGCGTCGAAAGCCACGCCGCGAGCGGCGGTGGCCAAGTTCGCGTCCGGAGGAAAACCGGCCCGCAAGAAGGACCTGGGCATGCTGGCCGTCTCGTATGGCAATGTCTACGTTGCTCAAGTGGCCCTGGGCGCCAACCCGGCTCAGACGGTCCGCGCGATGCGCGAAGCCGAATCGTACCGCGGGCCGTCGCTGATCCTGGCCTACAGCCACTGCATCGCGCACGGGATCAACATGGAAACGGCCATGACGCACCAGAAGGACGTCGTGCAATGCGGCTTGTGGCCCCTGTATCGCTACGATCCGCGGCTGGCCCACGATCACGGGCACCCGTTCCACCTGGACAGCCACAAACCCAAGATCCCGTTCCGCGACGTGGCCATGAAAGAGGCCCGGTTCGCGATGCTGGCCCGGTCCAGCCCGGACGAAGCGGAACGGCTGTTCGCCTTGGCGCAGAAGGACATCGAGGACCAGTGGAACTACTACGAGCAGATGGCCGGCGTGGAACGCGACATCGAACAGCAGATGCGGGAGGTGCAAGCATGAGCGTTGACTTGAGCACACGCTACCTGGGGCTGGAGCTGAAGAATCCGCTCGTCGCCTCGGCCGGCCCGCTGACGGGCGACCTGGAAACGCTGTTCCGGCTGGAACAGGCCGGCGTGGCGGCCGCCGTGCTGCCGTCGTTGTTCGAGGAGCAGATCGAACACGACGAGCGGGAGATCCACCGGCTGTATGAGTACCAGACCGAGTCGTTCGCCGAATCGCTGTCGTACTTCCCGGAAGTGGCCGACACGCGCGTGGGCCCGGACGGCTATTTGAACCAGGTGGAGCGGGCCCGCAAGAGCTTGTCGATCCCCGTGATTGCCAGCCTCAACGGCCACTCGGAAGGCGGCTGGACCCGCTACGCCCGGGCCATCCAGGATGCCGGCGCGAGCGCGCTGGAGCTGAACATCTATTTCGTGCCCACCGATCCCGACATGACCGCTCAGGAGTTGGAAGAAAGATACCTGGACCTGGTGGCCGCCGTCCGCTCGACCGTGTCGATTCCGCTGGCCGTCAAGATCGGGCCCCAGTTCAGTTGCCTGCCCAATTTCGCTCGCCGGCTGGTCGAATCGGGTGCCGACGGCCTGGTGCTGTTCAACCGTTACCTGGAACCGGACATCGACCTGGAGCGGCTGGAGGTGGTTCCCCACCTGGTGCTCAGCACGCGCTTCGAACTCGGCGCGCCGCTGCGCTGGATTGCCATCTTGCGCGAGCATCTCACGGCGTCGCTGGCCGCCAGCAGCGGCGTGCATCAGCCCGACGATGCGCTGAAACTGTTGCTGGCCGGCGCCGATGTCGTCATGATGACTTCCGGTTTGCTCCGGCGCGGTTCCGCATACGCGGCCACCATGCTGGACGGTATCCGCCACTGGCTGGAGGAGAAAGAATACCAGTCGGTCGCTCAGATGCGGGGCAGCATGAGCCGCAAGAACTGCCCCGACCCGGCGGCGCTGGAACGAGCCAACTATATGAAGGCCCTGGCTTCGTACACCGCGCCGCTGGACGCGGGGCCGGCCTGAGTGGCGCCTTTGGCCCGCGAGAGTCGCCCGTCGCTCCGCCATAGTCGCCTTTCGCTCCGCGAAAGTAGCGCTACCATATAAAGACGGCACGGCCATTAACAGACAGCGGACCGCGGCACGCGAACCGCGCTGGAGAGTGGAAACTTGTCTGAGCGACCGGAGTCCGACGCCCAGCGGGAGGCCGCCCTGCGGCCACTGGTCGAACTATGGACGCAGTCGGTCGAGCAGTCGCTGCGCAGTCCCGCGTTCCTGCAGGCGATGAGCCGCCATCTGGAGCTGCTGGCCCGCGGCAAAAGGCAGCTCGACCAACTGAGCGGCCCCAGTCGGCAGGCCGCGGAAGCCGAACGTCCCGCCGCGTTGCGTCCGGCGCAGGAACCGGCCGAGCAGTTGCTGCGGCAGATGGCCGCCAAACTGGAACGCATCGAGCAGCGGCTGGCGGCGATCGAAAGCCGGCTCCCGTTGCTGGACGAGCGGCACGCGACGTCGTGGCGCAACTGGGAACGCTTCTGGAAGCCGCCTCCGGCGGGCGACATAGTCGCGCCGTTGCCGCTGGCGAACTCCCAGCGGGACCCGTTGCCCGGAGCGACTGCCGCGGACGTGGTGTTCCAGGAGCATACGCTGCGCGTGCTGCGTTACCAGCGTGCCGAGCCCGCCCGCTGGTGCGAACCGGTTTTGATCTGCTTCGCCCTGGTGAACCGGCCCTACATCATGGACCTGCAGGCCGACCGCAGTGTGGTTCGGCGACTGCTGGATCGCGGCTTCGACGTCTACCTGATCGACTGGGGCGTGCCGGCGGCGGCCGATCACGCGCTGGGACTGGCCGACTATGTTTGCGGCTTTTTGCCGCGCGTGGTTGATTTCGTCCGCCAGCACTCCGATGCTCCGCGGATCAACCTGCTCGGCTACTGCATGGGCGGCACGCTGGCGACCATGTTCACCGCCCTGCATCCCGATCCGGTGCGGAACCTGATCCTGATGGCCGCCCCGATCGACTTTGCCGGCCATGACGGGCTGCTGAATCTGTGGACCAACGAAAAGTATTTCGACGTCGATGCGCTGATCGACGCCTATGGCAACTGCCCCGGCGAGTTCCTGCAGGCCTGCTTCCAGTTGATGAAGCCCGTGCAGAATTTCGTGGAGAAGTACCAGACGTTTTACGAGCGGATGCACGACGATCGGTTCCTGGAGAATTTCTTCGCCATGGAACGGTGGGGCAACGACAGCATCCCGGTCGCGGGCGAAACGTTCCGCCAGTTCGTCAAGTGGCTGTATCAGCAGAATCAACTGGTGCGGGGCCAGTTGGAGCTGGGTGGGCGGCGGGTCGAGTTGAGCCGCATCGAATGTCCGCTGCTGCTGCTGGCCGCCGACTTCGATCACCTGGTGCCGACCAGTTCGACGCTGGCTCTGGCTCGCCACACCGGTTCGCGGGACGTCCATCAGTTGCTGGTCGACGCGGGACACATCGGGTTGGCGGTGAGTTCCAAGGCGCATCGGACCTTGTGGCCGGCCGCCGCCGACTGGATCGCCACGCGGTCCTCACCTAAGGCGCCGTAAGAGAATAAGTTACCGACAGGCGACGAGGAAGCCAGAGGGATCAGAGTGCTTCGGAAGCGAGAAATGAAGGGTTGAAAGCACGCGCTTCGCTTGACGAACGCGAATACCAGAAGTCGCGTCAGCTACCCGACGCTCAGCAACTCGACCTGAACATCCTACGCGCAACGTTTCAAGTCGAGTGGAATACTACGATGCTTCCAGATTGCGAGTAGAGCGTACGTCTAATTCGGTAAGTTATTGTCTTACAGCACCTAAGCAGGACGGGTCCTGCACCTGTCTGGCGCCATGAACTCAACGCGCATCTTCGCACTTGGCAGCCCTCACGGCGACGATCGGGCGGGTTGGCGGTGCGCCGAGCGGTTGCGAGCCCGGCTGGGAGACACCGTGCTGGTGGCGCCGCTGGCCGCGCCGCTGGAGCTGCTGGACCAGTTGGCGGGCTGCGAGCGGATGTTGGTCCTGGATGCCTGCCGCACGGGCGCGCCGCCGGGCACGGTGGTCCGGCTGGAGTGGCCGGATTCGCGCATCGCCAGCGCGGGCTTCGCGTCGTCGCATCAGTTGGGGTTGGCCGACGTGTTGCGGCTGGCTGAAACGCTGCGGCGGTTGCCGCGGCGAGTGATCTTGTTCGGAGTCGAGCTGCAGCGGGCGGAACCCGGCCAAACGGCGCTCAGCCCGGCGGTCGAGCACGGCCTGCCGCTGCTGGAACGCCTGGTGCTGGAAGAACTGTCGACACGCCTGTAGCCGAAAGCGTACGATGCACGAACGGTCGCTGGTTCAGGATCTGTTGCGGCAGGTGGAGCGGTTGATGTGCGAGCATGGCGCGCGGCGGCTGCTGAAAGTTTCGGTCAGCGCCGGGGAATTTTCCGGAGTGGAACCGGAATTGCTGCGGATAGCCTTCGAAGATCTCGCGCCGTCGTCCGCGGCCCGCGGCGCCGTGCTGGAGCTGGTGGAGGTTCCGCTGGAAGCTCGCTGTGGTAACTGCGATCATCTGTTTCGCGTGCGGCGGTTTCAGTTTCAGTGCCCCCAGTGCCGCGGCCGGGAGGTGGTGGTGGTGCGGGGCGAGGGGCTGGTTCTGGAAAGCGTGACGCTGGAGTACGACGAACCATGACGGAACAAGAGCTGGTGGACGCGCTGCGTGAGCTGGATTTCTGCGACGAGATGGACGAGGAGTTCCTGGCCCAGATGGCGGGCGTTTCGCAAGAAGTGTCGTTTCCGCAGGGGCACGTGATCTTTCGTGAAGGGGAACCAGCTCGGCGCATGTATCTGTTGCGCAGTGGCCACGTGTCGCTGGAAGTCTGCGCGCCGGGCATCGGCTGCAAGCGGATCCTGACGCTCAGCGGAGGCGACCTGCTGGGGTGGTCGCCCGTGCTGGAACAGACTCTGTTGACGGCCACGGCCAGGGCTTTGGAACCGACCGAGGCGATCGAGCTGAACGCGGCCCAGTTGCTGACGATGTGCGAGCACTCCCCGCGGTTCGGCTATCTGTTCATGCGCCGCGCGGCGATCGCCCTGGCCAAGCGGTTGCGGGCGACCCGGCTGCAGTTGCTGAACGTCTACGGCGGCGGCATGCCCAACTCGCCGATCGAGCACACGTAGTACCGCCCGTGCGACCGATTGCCGGTCATGGATTCGAGGCCCAAGCAACCGAGGACACGATGAATTCGCACAAGCTGCCGGTCGGGTCGTACATCCGCTTCGAGAAGCCCCAGTTGCAGGCCGTGATCGACCGTTTGCGGCAACTCGGCTACCGGACCGTCGGACCGCGGCGGGTGGACGAGGCGATTGTGTACGACGACCTGCGGAGCATCGACGAGTTGCCGGTTGGCTACCTCGATTACCAGGATGGGGGCGTCTATCGGTTGAGGCACTCGGCGGACGGCGGCTGGTTCGACTACGTGGTCGGGCCGCATTCGCTGAAGAACTTTCTGTTCCCGCCGCGGGACCGTGTGCTGGAAGCTCACCGCGAGCCGGGCGGCTGGCGGATGGAGACTCCGGCGGTGGACGAGCCGCCGATTGCGGCGATCGGTGTCCGCAGTTGTGATCTGCACGCCCTGGCGATTCAGGATCGCGTGTTCCTGGAACAGGAGTATGTGGACCCGGCCTATCGCGCTCGACGAGCGAACCTGTTTGTGCTGGCGATCAACTGCCGCCGGGCCGCCGCCACCTGCTTCTGCCATTCGATGAACACCGGTCCCCAGGTCACGCGGGGCTATGACCTGGCGGCGACCGAAGTGGACGATCACTTCGTCGTGGAGGTGGGCAGCGACGCGGGCGGGCACGTGGTCACGGCCGCGGACTGGGTGCCCTCGGCCCTGGCCGACGTCGAACGAGCTCGCCAGCAATCCCAGGCGCTGAAACGCCGCATGCAAGGCCGCCAGGCCGCCGCGGCCACCCGGCCCCGCCACGCTTCGTCCGCCGCCGAGTTGGGGCCCGCTGCCGAGTTGGGACCCCCTGCCGAGTCGGGGCGCGCTGCCGAGTTGGGCGATGTTCCTGGGATCGGCGCCGTTGGCGAGTCCGACGTCGCGCAGCACCAGCCGCTCGGACGGTTCCTCGACACGCGCGAGCTGCCCGAACTGCTGCTGAGCAACTTGAGCCATCCGCGCTGGGAGCAGGTGGCCGAGCGGTGCCTGTCGTGCGCCAACTGCACGCTGGTTTGTCCCACCTGTTTCTGCAGCAGCGTGGAGGAGGTCGGCGACTTGACGGGCGAGCACGTTGTGCGGCAGCGGTCCTGGGCGTCCTGCTTCACGGCCGAGCACTCCTATATGAATTCAGGCACGGTCCGCAAGACCACCGCCAGCCGCTACCGGCAATGGTTGACGCACAAGCTGGCCACCTGGCACGAACAGTTCGGCACGTCGGGCTGCGTCGGTTGCGGCCGTTGCATTACCTGGTGTCCGGTGGGCATCGATCTGACGCAGGAAGTTGCCGCGATTCGAGGAGACGAGTCATGAGCACCGCCGCGCCCGGCGCGGCGCCGGCCAGTCCCTGGCTGGCGCATACCGCCCGCATCCGCAGCCTCAAGCCCGAAGCGCCGGGCATCACGACGTATGAGCTGGCGCTGGACGACGCGGGCCTGGCAGAACGATTCCGGTTCCGGCCTGGACAGTTCAACATGCTGTACCTGCCCGGCTGCGGCGAGGCGGCGATCTCGATCAGTTCGGACCCGGAGCGGCGCGGTCTGATCGGGCACACGGTCCGCGTGGCGGGCAACGTGACGCAGGCGCTGGCCCGCTTGCAGGTGGGCGATCAACTCGGATTGCGCGGGCCTTTTGGTTCCTCCTGGCCGGTGGATGCGGTCCGCGGCCAGGATGTGGTGATCGCCTGCGGCGGCGTGGGTCTGGCGCCGCTGCGGCCCGCGATCTATCACCTGATCCGCCATCGTCAGGACTACGGCCGCGTATTCTTGCTGTACGGCGCCCGCTCGCCGCACGACCTGCTGTACACGGACGAATTCGACCAGTGGCGGGCGGCGGGGATTGAGGTCGAGATGACCGTGGACCTGGGCAACTCGGACTGGCAGGGCCACATCGGCGTGGTGCCGATCCTGTTCTACCGCTTGCGGCTCAAAGCGCCGCGGACGTGCGTCCTGACCTGCGGGCCGGAGATCATGATGCGGTTCGTGATCTTCGAGGCGCTGGCCCGCAAGGTGGCCAAGGAGAACATCTACATTTCGATGGAGCGGAACATGAACTGCGCGCTGAGCTTCTGCGGGCATTGCCAGTTGGGTCCCGCCTTCGTCTGCAAGGACGGGCCCGTGTTCCCCTACCGCGCGATGGAGCCGTACCTGAATCTGGAGGAGTTCTGATGGTCCGCAAACCCCGCCTGGCCGTGTTCAAGTTCGCCTCGTGCGACGGCTGCCAGTTGTCGTTGCTGTCGGCCGAGGACGAACTGCTGGCCATCGCCGACGCGGTGGAGATCGCCTACTTTCTCGAAGCCCGTACCCAGCAGCTCGACGGGCCCTACGACGTGGGTCTGGTGGAAGGCTCGGTCACCACGGCTCACGACGCCCAGCGCATCCGCGACATCCGGCAGCAGTGCCGCTACCTGGTGACGATCGGCGCCTGCGCCACATCCGGCGGCATTCAGGCCTTGAAAAACTGGGCCGACGTCGACCAGTTCATCAGCCAGGTCTATGCGCATCCGGAATACATCCAGACGCTGGCCAGCAGCACGCCGATCGGCGAGCACGTGGTGGTGGACTTCGAATTGCGCGGCTGCCCGATCAACACGCGGCAACTGGTGGAGCTGGTGGCGGCGCTGGTCCAGGGTCGCCAGCCCCGCGTGCCCACGTACAGCGTCTGCGTGGAGTGCAAGCGGCGGCAGACGGTATGCGTCGCGGTCGCTCGCGGCATCGCCTGCCTGGGGCCGGTCACGCAAGCTGGCTGCGGGGCGATCTGCCCGGCGTACAGCCGCGACTGCTTCGGCTGCTATGGCCCCAAGGAGCAAGCCAATCTGGTCAGCCTGACCGGACACTACCTGCGCCACGGGCGCTCGCCCGACGAGCTGCTGCGGCTGACACGGAGCTTCAACGGATACGCCGCCGAGTTCCGGGAGGTGAGTGAAAGCCTGTCGGAGTCCGGGTCTTAGTCAATTCCCCGCACTGGAGACGGAGCATGCCCGCCAACCGCACGCTGGAAGTGAAGGCCCTGTCGCGAGTCGAGGGAGAAGGCGCGCTGTACGTCAAGCTGGACGGCGACCGCGTGGAGCACGTGGAGTTGAACATCTACGAGCCGCCGCGGTTCTTCGAGAGCTTTCTGCGCGGCCGCGAGATCCGCGAAGTGCCCGACATCACGGCCCGCATCTGCGGCATCTGCCCGGTGGCCTACCAGATGAGTTCCTGCCACGCGCTGGAGAAGGCGCTGGGCCTCGTGATACCGCCCGAAATCCGCGCCTTGCGAAGATTGCTGTACTGCGGCGAATGGATCGAAAGCCACGCGCTGCACATCTACCTGCTTCACGCTCCCGATTTCCTGGGCTATGAAAGCGGCATCACGCTGGCGGCGGATCACCGCGAGGCGGTCGAGCGGGGGCTGCGCCTGAAGAAGATCGGCAATCAACTGCTGACCGTGCTCGGCGGCCGGGCCATTCATCCGATCAATGTCACCGTGGGCGGCTTCTACCGGGCCCCGCGACCGGCCGATTTGAAGCAGTTGCTGCCCGATCTCGAATGGGGCCTGCAGGCCTCCATCGAGACGCTGCGGCTGGCCAGCTCGTTCGATTTCCCCGACCTGGAACGCTCGTACGATTGCGTCGCCTTGCGGCATCCGGACGAGTACCCGATGAACGAAGGGCAAGTGGCCAGCTCCAACGGCCTGGAGGTTCCGCCGGAGGAGTTCGAACGGCACTTCGAGGAGCGGCATGTGCGGCAAAGCACCGCGCTGCACTGCGTCCGGCTGCCTGGCGAGACGGACTACCTGGTGGGACCGCTGGCTCGCTGGAACCTGTGCCGGCAGCAGTTGCCCGAAGTGGCCTGGCGCGAAGCCGACCGCTGCCGCGTGCCCTGGCCGATGAAGAATAATTTCCAGAGCATCCTGGCGCGGTCGGTCGAATTGATCGTGGCTTTCGAGGAAGCACTGCGAATCGTCCGCGCGTACCAGGCCGAGCCGCGCGAGAGCCGCGTGCCGTTTCAGCCGCGGGCCGGCGAGGGCTGCCACGCGACCGAGGCCCCGCGCGGATTGTTGTATCATCGCTACCGGATCGGCGACGACGGACTGATCGCCGAGGCGAAGATCGTGCCGCCCACTTCGCAGAACCAGGGGCAGATCGAAAGCGACTTGCGAGCCTACCTGCCAAGCGTCCTGCAACACGACGACGCCGAAGCCACTCGCCGCTGCGAACACCTGATCCGCAACTACGACCCGTGTATCAGTTGTGCCACCCACTTCCTGAAGCTGACCAAGGTTTGATTCCATCGCTATCATTTGTGTGTGGATTCGGCGGATGCGGGTTGGGTTTCGAACGAGTGCACAAGAGCCCCTCCCCAGCCCTCCCCGAAGGAGATCGTGCAGCTTTGAAGTAGTCTTGGGTATGGAACTTGGGATGATAAACCAATGGTCAGCTCGACTTCGCCGAGCCCCCTCTCACAATACCTCTGGCCCCCTCCCCGCTTCGGGGAGGGCTGGGGAGGGGCCTGCGGGACTTTGGAGCAAAGCAACTCGCTCAATTCGCACATGGCCACTCGCTGGACGCGGATTTCGGACGAGTCGAACATCAATTGAGAATCTGAATTCTTGAGTGTGACAGGTGTTGGGTGATTCCATCGGGTGCCAGTTGCGTCAAGACAGGGTGCACAAGAGCCCCTCCCCAACCCTCCCCGGAAGCCGGGGAGGGAGCCAAAGGGATTTGTATGGAGGCGCCGAAGCAGGTTCGATGAGAAGCGCAACTTCAAGAGACTCAGGCAATGCACGGGTGGCGTAATTAACCCGAAGCGTCAGCGAGGGAAGCAAAACCATTTAGCCCGAAGCGTCAGCGAGGGAGCAGCGCCGCCTGGAAAGCCACCCCCATGCAACAAACGATCCAAGTTCAGCAGGACCTGCGCGAGCAACGACGCGCGGACGCCGCCAGATTTCGCGAGGAGTTGCAGCGACAGGGCACGTTCATCGTCCGTCTGCTGTCGTCGCCCGGTTCGGGCAAGACGACTCTGCTGCAGAAGACCGCCGAGCGGCTGCGGCCGAGGTTTGCGATCGGCGTGCTGGTGGGCGACGTTGCCACCGAACGCGACGCCGAACGGTTGGCACCGTACGCGCCGGCGGCGCAGATCACGACGGGCGGAGCCTGCCACCTGGAACTGCCGCTGGTTCGCCGAGCGTTGCCGCAAGTCGCCGCCAGCCGGCTCGATTTTCTGTTCATCGAGGACGTCGGCAACCTGATCTGTCCGGCTTCGCACGACCTGGGCGAACATCTGCGGGTGATCTTGCTCAGCACAACCGAGGGCGACGACAAACCCGGCAAATACCCCAAGGCATTCCGCACCAGCCAGGTGACCGTCATCAGCAAACTGGATCTGCTGCCGCATGTGCCGTTCAGTGTTCAGCGAGCGGAAACGGACGCTCGGCAGGTCCAGGCCAGTATGATTTTCTTTCCGCTCAGCGCCACCACCGGCGAGGGACTCGACGCCTGGTGCGACTTCCTCGTGCAGCAGCGGTCCCGGACGCTCGGTGATCCCCTGGCCCTGCCGTCGCGCGAGTTGCCATCGCCAGGCGGAACTGTATCAGGCTGAACTGCATCCATGCCGGCGACGCGAGTGATTCTGAGCGGTCGGGTGCAGGGGTTGGGAGTGCGTCCGGCCATCTATCGCCTGGCCGAGTCGCTCGAACTGTCCGGTACGGTGCGCAATACGGCTGGTGGAGTCGAGATCCTGGTGGAAGGCGACGCCACCGCGATCACTCAGTTTCTCGAATCGCTTGCCGCCCATCTGCCTGCCGGGACGCAGGTGGAACAGCGCAGGGAGCAAGTGGTGGCAGCGACAGGATGCGTGGGCTTTGCCATTGTCGAGCAGTCGCCCGCCGGTCCCCTGGCCGCTCGCGTCCCGGCCGATCGAGCGGTCTGCGACGGATGTCTAGACGATGTGCTGCAGTCCGGCGGGCGTCGCCAGAACTATCCGCTGACCAGTTGCACGCTGTGCGGTCCGCGGTACTCGATCGTCCGGCGGATGCCCTATGCCCGGCAGTCGACCAGCATGGCGGACTTCCCGTTGTGCGATGCCTGCCAGAATGAGTTCACGTCGCCCGGCGACCGCCGTTTTCACGCCGAGACCAACGCCTGTCCCGCGTGCGGGCCGCGCGTGACGTGCCACGCCGGCGATTCGCGGCAGGCGGTGGTGGGCGAGCAGGCGTTGGAACTGGCCGGGCAAAATCTGCGCGATGGCCGGATCGTGGCCGTGCGGGGCTTGGGCGGCTATCAACTGCTGGTGGATGCCACCTGCGACGACGCGGTGCGCCGGTTGCGGCAGCGGAAGACGCGCCCCGCCAGGCCGCTGGCCGTGATGGTCCGCAGTCTAGCGGAGGCCCACCGGCTGGCAATCTTAAATGACACGGAATCCAGGTTGCTGGCCAGCGCCGAGAACCCGATCGTGCTGGTACGTGCGCGGAGCGGCAACGGGCTTGCCAAATCCGTGCATCCGGGGCTGGATTGCGTCGGGCTGCTGTTGCCCACGACGCCGCTGCACGCACTGCTGCTGCGGATCGCGGCCCGGCCCGTGGTCTGTACCAGCGGCAACCGCGAGGGCGAGCCGCTGGAGTACGACGTGGCCGCAGCGGAGGCCAACTTGCACGGCATCTGCGACGTGTGGCTGCACCATGACCGGCCGATCGAGCAGCCGGTGGACGACAGCGTGGTGCGGGTGATTGCCGATCGGCCGGTCGCCCTGCGGTTGGCCCGCGGCTATGCACCCTGGCCGCTGCAACTGCCGGGTGATTCACTTTCGCTGGCCCTTGGCGGGCAGATGAAGTCGGCCGCCGCCTGGTCCAACGGAGGGCAAGCCGTGCTGGGGCCTCATCTGGGCGACCTGGAATCGGAGGCTGTCCGCGAGCGGCTGCTGTGGCAACTGGCGCGATGGCGGGCGCTGTACCAGTTTCAAGAGCAATCGCTGGCCCACGACCTGCACCCCGATTACTTCACGACTTGGCTCGCTCAGCAGGCATCCTCGCGACGGTTGGCCGTGCAACATCATCACGCGCACATCGTGGCCGGGATGCTGGAACAGCAGTGGCTCGATCGCGAAGTGATTGGCGTGGCCTGGGACGGAACCGGCTACGGCAGCGACGGCACGGTGTGGGGCGGCGAGCTGCTGCGCTCGACCGCGGCCCGATTCGAGCGAATCGGGTGGCTGCGGCCTTTCGTGTTGCCCGGCGGCGAAGCGGCGATCCGGCAACCCTGGCGCGTGGCACTGGCCCTGCTGCACCAGGTTACGGAGCCGAACGAGGCGCTGGCCATGTTGCCAGGCGGACTGGACCGAAAACTTGGCCGGCAAGTCCAGCAACTGATCGCGTCGCGCGTTCGGTGCCCGGTGACCAGCAGCGCGGGACGGCTGTTCGATGCGGCCGCGGTGCTGATCCTGGGATTGACGGAATCCGAGTATGACGGGCAACCGGCCATGCTGCTGGAAGCGGTCGCGGATCGAACGGTCGAGGGTGCGTATCCGCTGGTCCCGCACGGGGACGAACCGCTGATCTGGGATTGGCGGCCGATGCTGCGGCAACTGCTGGCGGATCGCCGTCGAGGCGAGGAGCCACCCGCGCTGGCGATGCGCTGGCATCGCGGACTGGCGGCGGGAATCGTGCATGCCTGCCGCCGCTGGCCGCAACTGCCCGTTGTCCTCGGCGGCGGAGTATTCCAGAATCAACTGCTGGTGGAGCTGATCGGGCAGCAGTGGCGCGCCGACGACGCTCCGCTGGGTCTGCCGGGAATGATCCCGCCCAACGACGGCGGTCTGGCGGCCGGGCAACTGGCCGTGTTGGCGGCGTCGCATACATAGGATTCCGCGAACCATGTGTCTGGCCGTTCCAGGGCAGGTGATCGAGTGGTTGCCGGGCGAGGCTCCGTTTCGCCAGGCGTCGATTCAATTCGGCGACGTTCGCCGCGTGGTCAGTATGGAGTGCGTGCCGGAAGCGGCCGTGGGAGACTACGTGTTGGTGCACGCGGGACTGGCAATCAGCCGCATCGACGCGGCCGAGGCGCGGCAGGTGCTGGAACTGCTGCGGCAGTTGCCGCTGGAAGAAGATGAGCGACTGCCATGAAGTATCTGGACGAGTATCGCGATCCGGCGGTCTGCACGGCGCTGATCGAGCGGATCCGTTCGGCGGCGACCCGGCGATGGACGGTGATGGAGGTCTGCGGTGGGCAAACGCATGGCCTGTTGCGGGACGGGATCGACCGCGCGCTGGAGCGGCAAGTCGAGCTGTTGCATGGTCCGGGATGCCCGGTGTGCGTGACGCCTCTGGAAACGATCGATCGGGCGATTGAGCTGGCCTTTTATCCCGGCGTGATGCTGGCCAGTTTCGGCGACATGCTGCGAGTGCCGGGCAGTCGCGGCAGCCTGCTGCGAGCTCGCACCGACGGCGCCGAGGTGCGACCGGTGTACTCGCCGCTGGATGCCGTGCAACTCGCCCAGCGGTCTCCGCGGCAACAAGTCGTGTTTCTGGCCGTGGGATTTGAAACGACCGCACCCGCCACGGCCGTGGCGGTCCAGCAGGCGGACCGTCTGGGGCTGGAAAACTTCTCGCTGCTCGTGTCCCACGTCCGCGTGTTGCCCGCGATGCGGCAGTTGCTGGCCGACCCGGAGTGCCGCATTCAGGCATTCCTGGCGGCGGGGCATGTCTGCACGGTGACGGGAAGTGCGGGTTATCGAGAGCTTGTGGAGCGCTGCGGGGTGCCCGTGGTGGTGACCGGTTTCGAACCGGTGGATCTGCTGTGGGGCATCCTGGAGTGCGTCACGCAGTTGGAAGCGGGCCGCGCGGAGCTGGCGAACCGCTACGCGCGGAGCGCGGCCGACCTGGGTAATCACCGGGCGCAAGAGATTCTGTCCGAGGTGTATGAAGTGGCGGACTGCCCGTGGCGCGGCATCGGCGTCGTGCCGGGCGGCGGACTCGCGCTGCGCGGCCGGTGGCGGAAGTACGACGCCGCGCGGCGGTTTGCCCTGTCGTGGCGACCGAGCGACGCGGAGCAGGTTTGTCGCGGCGGCGAAGTGCTTACCGGACGCATCAAGCCGACCGAATGCGAACACTTCGGGACGCTCTGCACGCCCGACACGCCGCTCGGCGCGCCGATGGTCTCGGCCGAGGGCGCCTGCGCGGCGTATCACCGCTACCATGGATCGGGCGGCATGGCGCGGTGAATGGATACCGCCAGCCGGCGGTCGGGGACCTACTGATGCCAACGTCGGGTTACGGAATTCGCAATTTCCCCTCGACTCCGGGATCGCATCGTGACCGATAGCCACGCCGGTTTTTCCTGTCCTCTGCCGGACGACCACTCGTCCGAGAAAATCTCGCTGGCGCACGGCGAAGGAGGCCGCCTGATGCGGCGGCTGATACGCGAGCTGCTGCTGCCGGCGCTGGCCAACCGGTTTCTCGACCCGCTGGGGGATGCGGCCGAACTGCCCGCGCTGGCCGGCCGGTTGGCGCTGACGACCGACAGCTTCGTGGTGTCGCCCTTGTTCTTTCCGGGCGGCGATATCGGCTCGCTGTCGGTCTACGGAACGGTCAACGATCTGGTGGTCAGCGGCGCGACGCCCCGGTGGCTCAGCCTGGCGCTGATTGTCGAAGAGGGTCTGCCGGTAAACGTGCTGCGGCGCGTGCTGGCCAGCGTGGCCGAGGCGGCGGGGCGGGTCCAGGTGCCGATCGTCTGCGGCGACACCAAGGTGGTTCCGCGCGGCGCGGCCGATGGAATGTTCATCACCACCACGGGCGTGGGGGAGTTTGTCGAGGCGGGCTGGCCGGGGCCGGCCAACCTGCAGGCGGGAGACCAGTTGCTGGTGAGCGGCCCGGTAGGCCGGCACGGGATGGCGGTGATGGCCTGCCGCGAGGGCTTGCAGTTCGAACCTCCGCCGACCAGCGATCTGGCGCCGTTGATTGAGCCGGTGGAGCGGTTGCGGGCCGCGGGTGTCCCGATTCGCGCCATGCGCGATGCAACTCGCGGCGGCGTGGCAGCCGTGCTGCACGAGTGGGCCGCGGCGGCCGGCAAGACGTTGCTGGTCGACCAGCGGCAACTGCCCGTGACGGGGGACGTCCGCGGGGCGTGCGAGCTGCTGGGGCTCGACCCGCTGCACGTCGCCAACGAAGGCACGCTGGTCCT
>JAGFJK010000332.1 GCA_024102795.1 Pirellulaceae bacterium | reverse complement strand
CCTTACTCGTCGGAGCGAACGACGGCCCGCAGGCCGCCTGACAGACTTCCCCGGATAAGAACGTGATGTTTCGCTGCACAAGCTCGCCGTTTACCTGCCCGACCGACTGGGGACGGCTTCGTGATGTGGTGCTCACTCACCTGGTCGAACCGGCCTTGTACGACGTTTCTGTTCGTAGCCTCGCAGCTTGGACGTGGATGCATCCGGGTGGGGGTGGACAGACTCGGCGCTTATTCAACCATCCGCGGGCTTCCTTCCCACCGCCGGTCACCCGGTCGCGGTCGCTCTCGTCTGATACGTTGCCTCTTGGAGGGGTTCCTTTGGTATACTGATCTCCGACAGTTTCCAGTCTCGTACAGGGGACTTGCACCCGACAACAATCACGCCCATGCCGGGCGTACACAAGAGCATGCACCGAAGTGGCGGTGGCCAGCGGATGTGACTTGGATACGTTACTTCCGCCACCCGGTAATGGGCATCGTTCGGGCTGTTAGAAGGGTAGCGGAGGAAGGTCTTATGCCAGATTTCGATTCAATTTTGAGTGACGCCCAAAAGCTGTCGGCACACGATCAACTGCGTCTGATTGATGCACTTTGGGATGCAGTCCCGCCAGACGTAGACTTGCCGTTGCACGAGGACTGGGCACCGGAACTTGAACGTCGAGTTTCTGCCGTTCAATCGGGAACCGCGCACACAATCCCCTGGGAGACGGTGCGTGCTGAGGCACTGGCCAGGATCCGACATGGCCAGCAACGTTAAGATCGATTCAGCGGCTCGGCGGGAATTCGACGACGCTTTTAATTGGTACGCAAACAGAAGTACTGGAGCCGCAATTGGATTCGCAGCGGAGATCGACGCTGCCATCGAACGAATCGTTTTGGATCCCCAGCGATTTCCGCAGACACTCGCCGATTGCCAACGCTGTTCCGTCGAACGATAGCCCTATAGCGTGGTCTTCTATCAGAACGGCGACGAGATTGTGATTATGGCGTTCGCACATTCCAAACGACGACCAGGCTATTGGCGGCACCGAATGTAGCGCTTTGCCCGAATACTACTGGATGGAGTGCATTACTTCCAGGCTGTGTTTACGCTGCCGGCCGAACTGTCGTCGTTGGCGTTGGGCAATCGGCGGGCGATCGAGGAGTTGCTCGTCGGCGCCCATGCGTAAGTCTTTTCGTGACAAGCGGAAGTGCCATTCGTACGGGATACCTTTTCGACGTCCGCCCGCCTCCCAGCCGTTCGAATTCTGGGTGTCTGACCATTCTTGCGTGGGTGTCTGACCATTTTCTGTGACCATTTTCTGACAAATTCCCTTGGTAACTCTTCCTCATGATGGTGGGCGGCGTCCCGTCAAGACGCCCTCTTGCAACAGCACACGACGATGCTCGACTCGCACAGGATCGTTGATGTTGAGCACTTGAAGCGTAACGCGACCAATGGGAGACTTGCCATGAAGAGCGGGACCAATCCAATCGAAATGTTCAATCCAGGTGTCGCCGCGCGGATGGAACAACCGGGTGAGTTGTCCGGTTGCGGGGTCGAGCCCGGCAATGTTCGGCCCCTTATGCGTATTGCAACTGAAGCAGGACAGCGCCAGATTGGACTCGATGGTGGGACCCGCATGCTGCTGGTCGATGACATGATCAATGCAGAACGGCAAAGGATCCCAATCGCTGGGCATCGTGCAGTATTCGCACTGGCCGCACGCGCGTTCGAAAACAAGTCGGCGAAGCCCGGCATCCATGGGCTGGTTTACTGGGGAGCTTGACCGGCGTGCTTGAGCGAAAGCCGAGCCCTGGCATGCAGCAACGCCAGGAAATTCCCAACACGGCGATAACTCTCCATTTGCTCCCGTTCCGCTGGCGAAAGCTGACCGCGGTTGTTTTTGTCGGCCAGTTCCAACATTTGGCACCTCTGGGATTCTGAGAAACCCAGACGCAATACGGCGCGCGCAGCATCCGCATCGAAATCCGGCGTCCCACAATTGATGACGTCGGAGAGAATCTCGATATCGCCGAGAACAGCCGTGGAACTCATGTCGATCTCCTCATTCGGAATCCAACTCCAGGATAGGACCCGACGGCATGGAAATCAGCGGACCAGAATCGGCGTCACACCCGCAGGCGGGACCAGCCGCCGTGGGTGAAACGCCAGAGGACCAGCAGGCTGCGGAGCACCACGTCGGCGACCATCGCGTACCAGGCGCCCATCACGCCTAGCCCCAGCCCCGGCAAGGTCAGGCCCAGCCAACTCAGCGGCACCTCGTCCCAGGCCAGCAGATACGCCGCCGGGATCCGCACGCCGAGAAAGCCCACCAGCGTGAAGACCAGCGGCCACCGCGTGTCGCCCGCGCCCCGCAAGGCGCCCGTCAAGATGATACTCAGCGCCAGCGATGGCATCGAAACGGCCACCACCTTCAACAACGGGACCGTCAGCTCGGCCGTCGCCCGGTTCGAACTGCCCAGAAACACGCTCGTCAACGCCTCGCCGCAGAAGAAAAACAGCAAGCCCGCCGACACCATCACCCCGCCGCCCACCAGACAGGCCATCCGCACGCCCTGCACCGCTCGGCGATAATCCCCCGCGCCCAGATACTGGCCGGTTAACGTGGCCGCCGCCACGTGGAAGGCCGAACCGGGCAGGTACGCCAGCGACTCGATCCGCACACCCAACCCGTGCGCCGCCGCCGCCAGAGTGCCCAGGCTGTTGATGATCGACACGAACCACAAGTGACAGCAGACCACCAGCAACATGTCGGTGCCGCCCGGCACGCCAATCCGCAATAACCGGCCGATCAGCTCGCGGTCCGGACGCAGCAGCGACCAGCGCAGCCTCAGGCCCGCTCGCCCCCGCACCAGCAGTCCCAGGATCACCGCGGCCCCGACCAGGTAGCCGCAGGCCGTGCCGATCGCCAGCCCGTCCCAGCCCAGCTTGGGGAACGGCCCCAACCCCATCACCAGGCACGCTCCGACCGCGATGTTGACCACGTTGACCAGCGCCATGGCGACGAACCCGCTGAGCGTGTCGCCCGCCCCGCGCAGGCAGGCAATCCCCACCTGCTCGGCCATCATCGCCCCGATCACGGGCGTCAGCAGCCACAGGTATCGCTCGGCCAGCGGCGCTGCGTCGGCCGGCAACCGGAGCGCGCCGACAAACAGCCCCCCGCCGCAGCCCACGGCCAGCGTGACCACGGCCGCGAACGCCACGCCGATCAGCAGCGCCTGGTTCGCCACGCGGCTGGCGTCGTCCCGCTGGCCGGCGCCCACGAAGCGGGCGGTCAGGGCGGTCGCCCCGATCGCCACCGCGCCGAACGTGCTGGGGATCAGCCACAGCACGTACGACATGAAGCCGATCGCCGCCAGGTGCGGCTGCTCCAGGAAATTGCCGGTCAGCCAGAGATCGGCCAGGCCGACCAGCGTGATCAGAATCTGCTCCAGCAACACGGGCCATGCCAGACGCAGCATGGGCCGTAACGTGCCGGGCGATGAAACGAGCTCAGACAAAGGCCAGTCCGCAGGCCAGCGGGCGCAACAACGACTAGTGATCCAGAATAAACTCGTTGCTATTCAACAGCGCCCACCACACATCCTGCAAGGCCGTATTCAAATCGCCCGCCGAGTCCAGCATCTGGCCGATCAGCGTCAGCTCGCGGCGCGTCGGCTGGCGCGACAGGGCCGCCAGAAACAGATGCTCCACTTTCTCCTCGGCCGGCATCTCGCTGGCCAACACCTGCTGCAGCACGCTGCCGGCGCGGGGCGTGGTCGCCTGCCGCATCAGCGGTCCGTTCATAATGATCAGCGATTGGCGGATGTCGCCCGCGTAGGTGCTGGTCTCGGTCGCCTCATCGGTGCCCATGTTGCGGGTAAACTGACCCAGCCAGTCCAGCCGAGCCTGCTCGGTGCCCGGCGTCTGGCCCTCGGCCCGCGCCGCCGCCACCAGTTCCAACGAATGATACACTTCCTCAGGCGGCAGTTGGCGAGTGTAATAGCGGCTGAACAGTGGCTGGCTGCCGGCGTCGGGCCGATCGGCCAACGTACCCTCCGTCACCCGGCTCGACAGCCCAAACGCTTCGCTCAGCGCGATCCACCGCAGCAGGGCCCGCAAATCGTACTTGTGGGCCGAGAACTGGCCGGCCAGTTGTTCCAGCAGTTCGGGATGCGACGGCGGGCTGTGCGGCCCCATGTCGTCCACGGCGTTGGTAAACCCGTGGCCGAAGAAATGAGCCCAGACGCGGTTGACCACCGCTCGCGACAGATCGCCGGACGAACGCACCAGCCGAGCCAGTTCCAGCCGCCGATCCACATCCTCCAGGCGGCCGCTGGGCGAAATCGCCTCGCCGCCCAGAAACACCGGGTAGGCCGCCTGCAGCTTGCCGTCCAGCCGTTCGAAATACACTTCGGCCTCGCCCGCGTCGCGCCCGCCCTCGCCGGCAAAATCGCGGTTGACCAGCCGGAAATGACCCGCCGCACCGTCCCGCTCGACCCGCATCTGGCGGAAAAACGCGCTGAACTGCCAGAACTGCTCCTGAGCCCACTCGTTGCTGGGATGATGATGACACTGGGCACATTGCAACTGCTTGCCCAGGAACGCCTGCGTTGTCCGCGTGGTGGCCAGCGTCGCCCGCGGGTCCATATTGATCAGCAGATAATGGACCGCCGGGTTGTAGTCCGGGGCCTCCGGACTGGTGGACCCGGTGGCTGAAATCAACTCATAGGCCATCTGGTCGAACGGCCGGCCCTCGACAATCGCCCGCCGCAGCCAGACTTGCAGCGCCTGCCGGTCGCCGGGAGCGTTCTTGTCCAGTCCACCCGTGCGTCCGGCCAGCACATTGGTCCAGAACCCCGACCAGTGATCGGCCATCTGATCCACATAGGGCGACTCGTGCAGCAACCTCTCCACCAGTCGCTCGCGCTTGTCCGCCGCCGAGTCCGCCAGGAACGTCTCGAGCTCCTCCACCAGCGGAATCCGCCCCAGAACTCGCAGGAACACTCGGCGGCACCATTCGGCTTCGGTCGCCGGTTCCGCCGGGCGAACTTCCGCTTGCTCCCAGGCCGTGCGGAGCTGTGTGTTGACGAACCGCACCACTTGCTCGGCCGGCAACGGGTCGTCGTAAGCGGCCGTGTCTGCCGCGCCACGGGCCGCGGCCGAGTTCGTCCCGCCCGCCACGTCAAACGGCGGCGGCGTAGTAAACGGGCCGCCTCGCTCCGGCTCTCCAGGCAACCGCCCCTGGGCCGGCAACCGCTCCTGCGCCCCTCTTGCGCGGTCCACCGCTGGTCTGCCACCCGCCAGTTGGCCGCCGCGTGGCGGTT
>JAGFJK010000331.1 GCA_024102795.1 Pirellulaceae bacterium | reverse complement strand
CGCGACCTGGAACCGCCGGCCGCCGGGCGGCCCGAGCCGCCGCGCGACTCGCGGGCCGACGAGGCGGAATCGTACGAGCCCGGGCCGCTAGCTCCGCCGCGGGAGCCCGCGCCCGACCTGGTCACTCAGTACATCCAGCCGCGCGAGCTGACCGACAGCGACGTGCAGCGGATGACCGCCATGTGGCGCAGGACCTACACGCGCGAGACGACGCCTCACAAAACCATCAAGTCCGAAGCGCGTTCCACGGCCATTTCCGATTCGCGACTGGTCATCCAGCGGCACGCGATTCGCCAGCATCAGCAAACGACCGTCCCGGCGGGCGAGCAGTCCAATTACGAACTGCTGGACATCATTGGCGAAGGCGGCGTGGGTGTCGTCTACGCGGCGCGGCAGGCCTCGATCGACCGCACCGTCGCCTTGAAAATGCTGAGGCAGCACCTGACCACCGACCAGGATCACCAGCAGAAGTTCCTGGCCGAGGCGGTCGTCACCGGCCGGTTGGAACACCCCAATATCGTGCCGATCTACGAACTGGGCAGCGATCAGCATGGTGCCTTGTTCTATTCGATGAAGCGCGTCCAGGGAACGCCCTGGCTCGACGCGATGCGCGAGAAGTCGGTGCCGGAGAACCTGGAGATCCTGCTCAAGGTTTGCGACGCCATCGCGTTCGCCCATTCGCGCAAGGTCGTGCACCGCGACCTGAAGCCCGAGAACATCATGCTCGGCGAGTTCGGCGAAGTGCTGGTCATGGACTGGGGCATCGCGCTCAGCACGGCCGCCTATCTGGAGCACGACGAGCTGTCGAAGTCCAGCAGCATGGGCGGCACGCCCGCGTACATGGCCCCGGAAATGGCCACCGGTCCCTTCGAGGCGATCGGCACGCACAGCGACATCTACCTGCTGGGCGGCATGCTGTACGAAATCCTGACGGGCCAACCGCCCCACGGCGGCCAGAACATCGAGGAGTGCCTGCAGAACGCGGCCCGCAACGTGATTCTGCCGACGACCAGGTCGGGCGAACTGATGGAGATCGCGCTCAAGGCCCTGGCCACGCGGCCCGAACAACGCTACACCTCCGTGCAGGCGTTCCAGGCGGCGATCCGCGAATATGAGTCGCATTCCGAAAGCGTGCTGCTGTCCAATCGCGCGCAGGAAGAACTGGCCGAGGCCCAACAATCCGGCGACTACCAGGATTACCAGCGGGCCTTGTTCGGCTTCCAGGAGGCGTTCGGTCTGTGGGACGGCAACGATCCGGCCGCCGAGGGTATCGCTCGCACGCGGCTGGCCTACGCGCAGCGAGCGTTGCGGCAGGAAGATTACGACCTGGGCATCTCCCTGCTGGACCAGCGCGACCCATCGCACGCGGATCTGCTGCACCGCTTGTACGCGGGCCGCGACCAGCGCGATTCACAGCAGCGCCGCGCGCAGCGCTTCCGCGCGATTGCCGCGTCTCTGGCCGTCGTGCTGCTGATCGGAGCGATCGCGGCCAGCGCCTGGTTCAAATTTCAGTACGACCAGATTACGGTGCTGGCGAAAGATCTTGACACGGAAAAGCAGAACCTGCAGCAAACCTACGCCGACCTGGCGGAGGAGAAGGGGAAGACCGACTTGCTGAATCAGGGACTCAGCGAGGCGAACGCCGTGGCCGAGACGCGGCGCCAGGAAGCGGAGGAGGCCAAGACGCGGGCCGAGCAGAACGCTCAGCGAGCACTCGTCGCCCGCAACGAAGCCACGCGCGTCGCCTACCGCGCGGCGGTCGTGGCGGCCGCGTCGCGGATCGAGGGGAACGAGGACGCGGGCCAGATCCTGGTCACGCTGCAAGACCGCGTCCCGCATCTGCTGCACTACGAGTTTGGGCGCCTGAACTACCTGGCGCGCCGCCGTTCGCTCAACCAGGACATGCCCGGACTGGTCGAGGCGGTGGACGTCTCGACCGACGGCCGCTACGTTGTCGCGGGAACCAGCAACCAGGTGGCCGAGGTCTGGGAATTCGGAGCGGTTGGCGGAGACGGGTCGCGGGAAGCGCCGCGCCTGCTCGCCCGCCTGCGCCACGACGGCCCGATCCTGGCCGTGGCCTTCGACCGCCAGACGCCCAGCCAGACGCTGGCCCTGGCCGGCGGCGACGACCAGCGAGGGACCGTTTCGCTGTGGAACCTCGCCGACCTGGCCGCCCAGCCCGGCGCGACGTTCGACCTGGACCGCTCCCTGACTCCCCAGCCACCGGCCGTCCACCAGCGACGCATCCGCGCTGTCAGTTTCGCCAACCAGAATTCCAACTGCCTGCTGACAGCTTCCGAAGATGGTACCGCCCGGATCTGGTATCCCGATCCGGCGCTGAGCGAGCAAAACGGCCAGGTGCTGGCGGGTCACGGCGACACGGTCTGGAGCGCCGCGTTCTCGGCCGATGACCGCTGGGTGGTCACGGCCGGCGAGGACGGCAGCGTGCGTGTCTGGCTGGCCGAGACCGGCACGGAACTGCAACGCTTCCGCGAGCACCAGGGGCCGGTCCAGGCCGCCGCTTTCGCGCCGCAGTCAAGTCCGCTGCGAATCGCATCGGCGGATGCCAACGGCCGGATCCTGCTCTGGACGCCGCATGCGGAGCAGCTCCTGGAGATCGCCCAGCAGCGATCCCAGGCCTCGCCGGAAAGCGTCTTTCTGACCTCGCTCACCGGCCGCGTCAAGCAGCAACTGGGCGTCGGCAAGCCCGAGGATGACGAACTGCAAATCGTCCGCCAACTGGACGAAGTGGACCAGCGGCAACAGCGGCTGGTCGAATTGCGTGGACACGCCTCCGGTGTCCGCTCGCTGCAGTTTTCGCCCGGCGGCCGGCTGCTGGTCAGCGGCGGCGATGACAACACGCTACGGGTCTGGGATCCGCGGTGGACCCCCGGCATGTCCCTGCCCGACGACGATGACGCCGAACTGGGCGCGCTCCGCCGCGATGCCCGGGCGCGCTGGCAGCGTGCCCGCTCCGAAAGCACGCCCGACGGCGACTGGTTGAAGACGCTCAGCGGCCATGGCAGCTCGGTCACCTCCTGCCAATTCGTTTCCCGCGGTCCGTCCGCGGGCGGATCGGCGGTGGTCAGCGGGTCGTTCGACGGCACCGTCCGCCTGTGGGATCTGGAGGGTGCGGCGGGTGAACGGACCTATCAGGCCGGCGAACAGGCCGTCCGCGGCGCCGTGCTCAGCGATGACGGCCGGTTCGTGGTGACCGCCACCGAAAACGGACTGGCGCACGTCTTTGACGCGGCCGGCCAGACGCTGTTGGCCACGCTGACCGAAGGCCATAGCTGGCTCAGTTCGAAGGCGTTCTACTTCCAGCAAGACGGCCAGTGGCGATTGCTGACCGCGGCCGGCGACGGTTCGGTCCGACTGTGGGACGCGGACAAAGGCGTGCAACTGGCCGAGAGACAGCGGACGGGCAGCCGCGGTCTGCTGGCGATCTCCTCGCCGCTGGGACGCTACTTCGCCACCGGCAGCGTGCGCAAAACGGTCCAGGTTTGGGACTCGCGGACTCTGGAGCTGAAGTACGAGCTGCTGGGCGAACAGTTGGCACAGTTGCGCAGCCGGTGGTCGACGCTGGGACCGCCGGCGTCGAAGGAAGACGAGGAGCGGCGCGAGCGGGCGATTCCCGACGTGACTTGCGTCGCTTTCTCGCCCGACGACGATCCAGCCGGCGGATTGATCTACGTGGGCAACTCGATCGGCGTCGGCTTCCTGTTCGATCAGCCGACCGGGCAACTCCGGACCACGCCAGTCACTCGCCACTCGGAAATGATCACGGCCGCCGAGTTCACCGCGGACGGGCAGTTCCTGCTTTCGGCCAGCGATGACGGCCGAGTGCTGCAGTGGAACGTCGCGCTGGGCCAGGCCGTGGGCCAGCCTCTGCAGCACGCTGCCTCGGTTGATCGTCAGACGGGCGGGCAGGTCAAGCGGGCCTCCGTCACGCAGATGACGCTGCGCACGGATGCCGGCGGACGATTGATCGTGTACACGGCGGCACCGTCCGTGATGGAAGTCGTCAACGACCGTCCCCGGCCGATTCGCACGCGCGTCCGCCGCTGGACGCTCAGCCGGTTCGAAGACGGCTGGCAACCGGACAGCGATACGCCGCCGTTCGTGGACATCGAATGCAATCGGATCAACTCGCTGGCGATCCTCGCCGATCCCGCCGACGCGCAAAGCGTGCTGATATCGTGTTCGGGACGCGATGGTGATTTTCTCCGGCAGTGGGATCTGGCCCTGGCCGACACGGGAACCGCGGAACCCCAGCAGCAGGTCCACAAGCTCTGGCCGCATGAGGAGCGTGATCTGAATCGGGGGACGATTTCCTGGGCCACTTACGCCGCGGGGCGACGACCGGGAATCCTCACGGTCGGGGGCAAAGGCGCGCGGTTGTGGAGCCACCAGCGCGGCTGGCCCGTGCTGAGCTATCGCCCGGCGGCCAGTCTGCTGGCCCTGGACGTGGCTCCGTCCGGTACGCTGCTGGCGCCGCGCGACGTCGGCGGGCAGCGGATCGAGATGCTGCAGGTCGACTCGGCCGCGCCGCCTGCCGCTGACGCTCCCTTGTACGTGCTGACCGCCGGCGAGGATAACGCCGCCAAGATCTGGGAGTGCCGGCCGGTGGCGGCTGAGGCGAAGACCATGGAGTTTCGCGCGATCGCTCGCTTCGACTGGGGCGACGCCGACGATCCCGCTCGGCAAGGCCACACGGCGCCGATCCGCGTGGCGCGCTTCCTGCGCGAGGGCCAGCAGTTGCTGGTGCTGACCGCCGGCGACGACGGGACCGCCAAGATCTGGCAGCAGAATGCCGAGAGCGGATTGTGGGAAGTTCGCTGGACGTTCGCCGGACACGACGGCCCGGTCCTCGCGGCGGACGTCTCGCCCGACTGCGATTACTTGGCCACGGCTGGCGAAGACAAACGCATCGTGCTCTGGAAAGTGCCCGCCGCGGAGGCGGCGGATCCGGCCGGGCCCGTCCATCGCACCGAGCCGGCCAGCGAAGCGATCCGGTCGCTGGCATTCTCGCCCGACTGCCGCTGGCTGGCGGCCGGCATCCGAGGCGACGATTTCAATGGCCTGGTGTGGCAGGTCTCTGCCGCCGACGATTCCCTGCGGCCCGTCGGCAGGTTGCGGGGTCACTCCGACCCGATTCTCGCTCTGACGTTCTCCGCCGATGGCCAGAGGCTGGTCAGCGCGAGTGCCGACGAGACGATCCGCGTCTGGAATCTGTATGCGCTCTGGACGCAGCCGGACCCGGCCGAGCCGCACGAGTTGGACGAGATGCTGACGATCAAGGGGCACGTCCGCCCCGTGAACTCGATTCGCTTCTCGCCGGACGGAAAGCATCTGCTATCGGGCAGCGACGATGGCCGAGCTCTGCTCTGGCTGGGCGACTTCGTCGATCCGTCCCTGCGCCTGTCGGACGGCTCGACCAACTACGTCGCGGGCGGCGTGGCGGTGGATGCAGGTCTGCTGGTGGCTCAGCCCAGTCGCCTGCGCGACGCGCCGCAGTCGGCCACGTACCGGGTGCGGATCAGCATCGGTTCGGACGAACAGGAAGAGCAGGGCAGTGCGAACCTGGGCAGGTTGGAGCTGGCGTCGGACGCGGATTCCGTCGTGCTGGAACCGCGCCCCGACGGCGCCTCGAACGTGTCGTGGCGCGAGCCTGCCAGCGGGCAACTTGTGCCCGTCGGCCGGCTGTCGCGCGACGAACAGGCGGTGGTTCTGGACATCCAGCCGGAGGCAACCGCCGCCGGATTGCAGGCCGTCTTGCGGCAGGTGCGGTTCATCGACGACACCCAGCGGCCGGTCGATGTGACGCGCTACGTCGAGTTCACGCTGCACAAGCTTTCCGGTCAGCCGGAAGCGGCGGAACAGTTGCTGCTGAGCGACCGCAAGCAGTTGAACCTGCCGGCCAACTAGGATCTCGAATGCAACGCCACGTGGTTGCCTTCGGTGTCCGAGAACACGGCGATGTAACCAATTTCGGGAGTGACCTGCATCTTGGGCAGGACAACCGTGCCACCGGCGGCGACCACCCGGTCCAGGACCACGGTCAGGTCCGCTCCGCCGTTCAGGTAGACCAGCGTGCCGGTGGCGGACGGCGTCAGGCCTTCGCCCTTGATGATCGCTCCGCCCACGCCCTCCGCTTGCATATCGAACAGGAAGAACCCCATCAGGTTCGGTCCCATCTGTTGCGTGGGCATTTCGAAGTCGAAGATCTGGCTATAAAACTTTCTCGCCCGCTCGAAGTCGTCCACGGGGATCTCGAACCAGTTCAAAGCGTTGCGGACCATTTCCATGGAGCTCTCTCCCGGCGATCAGGGGGGATGCGATAAGAAACCGCCGGTGAGGATACGCCCTGCCGGGAGCTGTTTCAAGTCAGCCGCCGCCAATGTCGCCTTTCGCTCCGCGAAAGTAGCGGGCGGCGGTTCGCGGCGTTTGAGACTGGCGAGCCCGATCGCGCTGCTCGGCGTACCAACTGCGGCCCGTGGAACCGGAGGGCGAGCCGACAGGTGCGACCGGAGCCAGCTCGCGGGCCTGGTTTGGCGCCGGCGGCGGCTGGACGGTCTGCCCGGCGCTCCGCGCCGGCACATCCACCAGCGCTCCGGGCCGAGCGGGTGTGGAACCGTCGTCGGGGCTCATGGCCGAGTAGTCTTTCACTTCGTCCACGCTGCTCACGAACACGTCCGCGTCCAGCGGCGGGCTGCCCTCGCCCACCCAGGCGACCCAGCGGAGCTGCAGTTCGGAGAGATCTTTGTAGGCATAGTGCTTGCGGATCGCCGCATTCCAGTTGTTGGTTCGCAGCCCCTCACCGACGAATTCCACGTACTTGCGTTTTCCGCCTTGTTCGACCAGGTAGCGGGCCACGGAATAGCCTTGAGCGTACAGCGGCAGCATTTCCGGCGGATACTGCTTCATGGCGAACATCCGGTTAAAGGCGATGCCCTTGCCGGTGGTCAGGAAACGGATCAGCAACTGCGAGTGTTTGTCGCGCTCACTGGCGTGTTCGACCGTGGTGCAGGCGCCCTCGTCGGCCCAGCGGGGCAGGGGCTGGCGAAAGTGAGTGGCAAACACGGTGTGCATCACCTCGTGCGGTAGCACGCTATCCAGCACCCGCTCCTCGGAACCGAAGACCTCCATCTGCCAGTCCGAGGGAAAGCCGTTCGAGAAGGTGAAACTGGTAGCGCCGCCGGCGCCCATGTTGGGAGCGACCTTGACGCGGATCGGGCAAGGGGCCGGCCAGGGAGGCAACTCGCGTCCCAGCCAGTCCACGGCCAGCTCCCGCCGAAACCGCTCGGCCTCGTCGCCCACTTGCCTGGCAAGCTGCGGCGTGGCCGCGGAGACCATGAAATTCCGAGTGCGGTAATTGGCCCCCAGCGACAAGACAGCGGCCAGCAACAAGACAACGCGCACCAGACGAGCATCCATGCTCCGTCACTCCCTTGACATGCAGGTGATGGTGACCAGCAGCATCCTTGCTGCCGTATTGCGCCGCCGCGATGTTTTGCGGCGGCGGCTTCCGGACGACCGCTTGCGGACCGTGGCAAACTTGAGGCCAATTGGGAAAAAAGGTGGAAAAAGTTTCGTGCTCGCCGCCACTCCGCAGTGTCAACTCGTTCCTGGCAGCGACGTTATCGACCGTGATGGCTTCCGTTGCGGCAGGGTCCCGCTGCCGCCTTGAGGCCCACGGTTTGTAACTTTTGCCATAGTTACAAGATGCCGCGGAACAGCACCAGACCAGTCTTCCCGGGCGGTGCGGGGCGTTGCCGGATGTCGCCCGAAGAACCATCTCGAGCGACCTTCGGCATCGCATATTGGTGGAGCGATTGTCCCAATCGCTCTGCCGGCGGTCCGGCGGCCGCCGGACCCGATTGGGGACAATCGGGCTACAATTTGATCGATCGCCCCAGCCGCACATTGGTGGAGCGATTGTCCCAATCGCTCTTCCGGCGGCCGGCGGCCGCCGGACCCGATTGGGGACAATCGGGCTACAATTTGATCGATCGCCCCAGCCGCACATTGGTGGAGCGATTGTCCCAATCGCTCTGCCGGCGGCCGCCGGACCCGATTGGGGACAATCGGGCTACAATTTTATCGATCGCCCCACCCCCACATTGGTGGCGCGCGTGTCCCAATGGCTCTGCGGGCGGCGGCCGGGCCCGATTGGGGGCAATGGGGTTCAAGTTTGAGCGTTCGCCCCCGCCGCACCTTGGTGGTGCGATTGTCCCAGTCGCTCTTTCGGCGGTCGGCGGCCGCCGGCCCCGATTGGGGACAATCGGGCTAAAATTGGGCGATCGCCCCAGCCGCACATTGGTGGAGCGATTGTCCCAATCGCTCTGTCGGCGGTCGGCGGCCGCCGGACCCGATTGGGGACAATCGGGCTACACTTGAGAGAAGTCCCGGAAACCGCTCACCGCAACATCGCCAGCACCGAGCCGTTCGCCTCGGGAAACTCGTAGTCGCGTAGCTCCGCCAACGGCACCCAGCGGAACGGTGCTGCGGGGGTCTGAGCCGGATCGAGCGGCCGGCAGGCGATGAACGTCAGATGGACCGCGCCGTGAGCGTACTGGTCGGAGATGTCCGCCAGGTGCGATTCGGGCAGCACTTCGAGTCCCGTTTCCTCGAGGCACTCGCGCACGGCGGCCGCTTCGACCGACTCCCCCGGCTGCAGCTTGCCGCCGGGAAACTCCCACAATCCGGCCAGAGGGACGCCCGCGGGTCGCTGGCCGATCAGCACCTGGCCTTCGTGCCGCACGACGGCGATGGCGATCCGCCGGGCCGCCGAACTCACTTGGGCAACTTCTCCAGTTCATCGGCCAACCGGCCCGGACTGCCCATCGCGTTATAGCCCGCGTCCACATGCAGGATCTCGCCCGTGACGCCCGACGACATGTCCGACAGCAGGTAAGCGGCCGATTTGCCGACTTCATCGTGCGTGATGTTGCGGCCCAGCGGCGACGCCTTCTCGTACAGCAGTTGCATGCCGCTGGCTCCCACCAGGCTGGCGGCCAGCGTCTTGAGCGGCCCGGCACTGATCGCGTTGACTCGGATCTGTCGCGGCCCCATGTCGTAAGCCAGGTATTTCACGGTGGCGTCCAGCGCCGCCTTGCAGATCCCCATAACGTTGTAACCGGGGATGCACTTTTCACCACCGTAGTAGGTCATGGTCAGGATCGACCCGCCATCGTTGAAGATTCCGCGCAGAGCGCGGGAGACGGCCAGCAAGCTGTAGACGCTGATATCCATCGCCAGCTTGAACCCGTCACGGCTCGTCTCGACCGTGTCGCGAGTCAGGTCGTTCCGATCGGCGAAGGCGATCGAATGAACCAGGAAATCGATCGTCCCGAAGTTGTCGACCGCCGCCTGTCGCAGAGCGTCGATATCGGCGTCGGACTGCACGTCGCACGAGACCAGGAAGCGGGCGTTGGCGTGCCCGTCGGTGCACATGCTCACTCGCCGGCGATTCTTTTTCTTGTCGTCGTCCGGCCGGTCGGGCAAGTGCGTGAAGCCGCACTGGCCGCCTTCCTCCATGATCCTCTTGGCAATCGCCCAGGCGATGGAACGATCGTTGGCCACCCCCAGAATCAAACCCTTCTTGCCGTCGAACAAACCCATGCCTGACTCCTGATTCTGCGGCTCGCCGGCCGAACGTCATCGGCCCCCGTCGCTGCCTGCCGTCCCAATAATTCGCACGCCCAAAAATACCCCAAAACAGGCCCCATCCGAAAGGTCAGACCCGACAGGAACGGGAAAGTTGCCGTGCGGCGAGCCTCGCCGCATCGCCGTTTGGGGGGAACCGGTCTCCCGACGGGTATTTTGTCATTTCGACGACAGTTGTCTAGGATGAGTCACCTGGCGGACGAGTCCTGGCGGTCGGATGGCGGACGGAGGCGGGCGCATGGCGGGCGAAGCAGCCGATTCTCTGGCGGAGGTGGCGGTCGATATGCTCCGCACGGCGCAGGCCGCGGGCTCGCTCGAAGCGTTCCTGGACGACAGCCTGCAGGCCATCGCCGGGGCCGTCGCGGCTCGCGACGCGGGCTTGTTGCGGGCCGAGCGGGGACGCTGGACGGTCCTGGCCAGTCGAGGCGACCGCCGCC
>JAGFJK010000315.1 GCA_024102795.1 Pirellulaceae bacterium | reverse complement strand
AGGCCCAGGTCGCAGCGACCGCCGCGCAGCAGGCCAGTCTTACCGCTCGCATTGCCGCCGAGTTGGCTCGTCACAACCCGGCTCGTTCGCCCGACGCCGCGCGGCAACTCGCGCTCGCGGCCGCTCGCCAGGAGCGCGAGGCCCATCGGCTGCAGGCGGATGCTCAACTGCTCGACCGCCAGCGGCTGCTGGCCGAAGCCGAGCAACTGCCGGAGTCGGATGCCGGCCGAGCGAAGCGGGTGGAAGAGGCGGGCCAGCAACTGGCGGCGGCTCGCTCGGCGGTGGAAAAAGCTCGGCAGACGATCGCCCAGGCGGCCGATTCGTCCGACTTCACGCCGCTCGGCCCCAGCTATCCGCCAACCAGTACGGGCCGCCGCCGAGCGCTCGCCCGGTGGATGACCAGCCGCGACAATCCGCTCACCGCACGCGTGGCCGTCAATCACATCTGGATGCGCCACTTTCACACCCCGCTGGTCGGCACGGTGTTCGACTTCGGTCGCAACGGCCAGCGGCCGACGCACCCCGAACTGCTCGACTGGCTGGCGGTCGAGCTGATGGATTCCGGTTGGAGTATGAAGCATCTGCACCGGCTGATGGTCACCAGCCAGGCCTACCGTATGCGCTCTGGCGGTCCGCCGGACGAGGCGTCACGGCTGGACCCGGAAAACCGCTTGCTGTGGCGGATGAACGTCGGACGCATGGAAGCCGAGCTGGTGCGGGACAGCCTGCTGCACGTGGCCGGCCGGCTCGATCTGCGGTCGGGCGGCCAGGAGCTGGAGAACAGCGAGGCGGCCAGCGGCCAGCGGCGGAGCTTGTACTACAGTTGCCACCCGGAGCTGGACGGCAAAAGCCAGCTCGGCGCCCTGTTCGACGCGGCCGAGGCGACCGAGTGCTACCGGCGCACTCGCAGCGTGGTGCCTCAGCAAGCCCTGGCGTTGACCAACAGCCAACTGGTGCACGACGTCAGCCGGGACGTGGCGGCCGACTTGTGGCAGGCGGTGATGGAATCGGCCGGCGACGAGCAGGCGTTTGTCGTGGCCGCTTTTGAGCATTTGCTGTCGCGGCAGCCGAGTGATTCGGAACTGGCCGCGTGTCTGGAGTACCTGGCCGCAGGCACGGACGCGGCGACTGGGCCCGCCGCCGCCAGCGGCCGCGAAAGCCTGGTCCGCGTGCTGCTGAACCATAACGATTTTCTGGCCATTCGCTGAAGTGGAGTGCCATGATAAGCGACAAACATCGTGCGACCGATTGCGGGTGTCTCGGCAGGCGGGCGTTCCTGTCCGATCTGGGCCTGGGTTTCACGGGCCTGGCGCTGGGGGCCATGCTGTGGGACGACGGCCGGGGGCTGGCACGAGCGGACGAATTGCCCGGCCAGACGCATCATCCGCCGCGGGCCCGGTCGGTCGTCTGGATCTTTCTTTCGGGCGGCTACAGCCATCTGGAAACGTTCGATCCCAAGCCGGCGCTCAACAAGTACGCCGGCCTGACGTTCGACAAGACGCCGCTGGAAAACCCGGTCAATTCGCCGTTGCACAAGAAGCGTTTCCGCTCGGTCCCCGCCCAGGAAGTCAACGAACGGGACGTCTATCCGATCATCTATCCGATGCAGGTGGGCTGGAAGCCGCACGGGCAAAGCGGCATCGAGATCACCGACTGGTGGCCGCACCTGGCCCGCTGCGTGGACGACCTGTGCTTTGTCCGCAACATGTGGACCACCGACAACGATCATGCGGCCGAAAACCAGATCCACACCGGGCGCCACCGGCTGGACGAACCGCAGCCCAGCGTCGGCGCCTGGTGCAGCTATGGCCTGGGAACCGTCAACGAGAACCTGCCCAAGTACGTCGTGCTGGGAGGCCCCACGCGCTCGGATACCCGGCAGTCGATCGACGCCTACTACCTGGGGCCGCAATTCGGCGGCGTGCCGCTGGAGCTGGACCCGGCCAATCCGCTGCCGTTCGGCCGGCGGCCCGCGGAGCAGGCGGCGGATCAGCAGCAGCGGGAGTATGCCTTGATCGACCGGTTGAATCGCCTGGCGGCGGTGGAGTACCCGCGGGACCAGGAGCTGGCCGCCCGGATTCGGGCCTATGAACTGGCGTACCGCATGCAGGCCTCGGTGCCCGAGGCGATCGACTTCGCCACCGAGAGCCAGGCCACGCGCGCGCTGTATGGCCTGGATCAAGACGCCACGCGGCTTGCCGGGCAGCGGTTGCTGGCCGCGCGGCGGATGGTCGAACGGGGCGTGCGTTTCGTGCAGGTGTTTCCCTCGACCTACGGCGTCTGGGATTCGCATCGCCAGTTACAAGCCAATCACGCTCGGCTGTGCGCCACGGTCGACCTGCCGGTGGCCGGCTTCTTGCAAGACCTGAAGCAGCGCGGCCTGATGGACGACGTGACCGTGGTATTCTGCACCGAGTTTGGCCGCACGCCGGGGCTGGAACAGCGCGGCGGCGGCAAGGACGGCCGCGATCACCATCCCAACGGCTTCACGATCTGGCTGGCCGGCGCCGGGATCAAGCGGGGCTACGTCCACGGAGCGACCGACGAATTGGGTTACCACGCGCTGGGCGAAGGCCATTACGTGACCGACCTGCACGCCACGGTGCTGCATCTGCTGGGACTGGACAATCGCCGCCTGGAAATCCCCGGCCGCAAACGGCTGGAGATCGACCATGGCCGCGTGATCGACGACATCCTGGCCTGACGATTGAAAGGTGGACCGATGCCCGGCTGGTTTCGCGCGGCCCTGCCGCCGCTTTGGATGTTGTCGCTGTTGGTGTTGTCGCCTTGGATCGGGATCGGGGCCGGCGCGCTGCGCGCCGAGGAACTGCCCTGGCGGGCCGGCGTCGCTCGGGCCGTGATCACTCCCGACACGCCGGTCTGGCTGGCCGGCTACGGTTCGAAGCGCCCGCCCGACGGCAAGCTGCACGACCTGTGGATGAAGGCGCTGGCCATCGAAGATGTGCAAGGCCATCGAGCGGTGCTGATCACCAGCGACTTTCAGGGCGTGCCGCGGAGCATGAGCGACCGGGTCTTCCAGCAGCTCAAGCAGCGCTACGGCCTGGAGCGGCACCAGGTGATGTTCACGTTCAGCCACAATCACTGCGGGCCGCGGCTGGGCGACGACTTGCAGGACTATTACCCGGTCGATGCCGAGCAGGTCGCGCTGGTCGAGCAGTACACCAGCCAGATGATCGTGAGGTCGGTTGAGCTGGTCGGGCAGGCGCTCGAGCGGCTGGCGCCGGCCGAATTGCGGCAGGGCGAGGGGCGGACCACGTTCGCCGTCAACCGGCGCAACAACCGCGAGGCCGATGTGCCTCGACTGCTGGCCGAGGGCGTGCCGCTGCAAGGCCCGGTCGATCATGCGGTGCCCGTGCTGACCGTCACGCGCGCGGACGGCCGGCTGGAAGCGGTGCTGTTCGGCTACGCCTGCCACCCCACGACGCTCAGCTTTCTCACCTGGTGCGGCGACTATCCCGGCTTCGCCCAGTTGGAAATCGAACAACAGCATCCGGGTGTCACCGCCATGTTCGTCAACACCTGCGGAGGCGACCAGAATCCGCTGCCCCGGCGCACCGTCGAACTGTGCCGCAAGTACGGGCAGATGCTGGCCTCGGCGGTCGAACAGGTGCTGGCCGGTCCCTTGCAGCGGATCGGACCTGGACTGCGAACGGAGTTCGAGTTGATCGAGTTGCCGTACTTGAACAGCGTGTCGCGCGGCGAACTGCTGGAAGCGGCGCAAAGCAGCAACGCCATCCAGGCGCGGTGGGCCCAGCGGCTGCTCGCCCAACTGGAACAAGGCGAACGGTTCCCGTCGACCTATCCTTACCCGATCCATGCCTGGCGACTGGGCCGCGAAATGCTGGTGATCGGTATGGGCGCCGAAACGGTGGTCGATTACGCGCTGCGGTTCAAACGCGAGTTTGGACCTGGCACCTGGGTCTGCGGTTACGCCGACGACATGATCGCGTACATTCCGTCGCGGCGGGTGTGGGAGGAAGGCGGCTATGAGGGCGGTTCGAACCTGTACGAGTACGGCCGACCCGCCTACCGCTGGTCCGGTGACATCGAACAGCGGATCGCCGCCAGCGTGCATGAGCTGGTTGGGCGAACAGGCGCGACGGTGGGGAAGTAGTCAGTAGTCAGTAGCTACGGCCAAAATGCCTTCCAGGATTCCCCAGCTTCCAAAAATTGGACCAAGCCCCGTTTGGGAGGTATCCTGGCGTTCGGCGCCAAGACTCTTGAGGATACGGCGATGTCACAGCCGCGCAATATAGACGACCTCCGACGCATCCTTCGGCAACATATGCCGTTACTCCGGGAACGCTACGGCGTGGAGTCGCTCGGCTTGTTTGGTTCTTACCTGCATGGGGACGCTGACGCAGACAGCGACTTGGATCTGCTCGTGTGTTTCCATCAGACGCCCGGCTTGTTCCGCTTCGTGGAATTAGAGAATCATCTCAGCGATCTGTTGGGGCTACGCGTGGATCTGGTCATGGCCGAAGCTCTCAAACCAAACATCGGCCGTCGCGTCCGCGCTGAGGTTGAGTCGATATGAAGCATTCTCGCGACCACCGGGACCATCTCGACGACATCTCTCAGTCTGCTCGCAAGGCACTCGAGTTTGTGGAGGGGATGGACTACGAGCATTTCCATCGGGACGATAAGACGGCCTATGCCGTGGTGCGTGCGCTGGAGATCCTGGGTGAAGCAACGAAACGAATTCCTGCGGAGATTCGGGACCGTTTTCCGGAAATCCCTTGGCGATCAATGGCTGGCATTCGCGATAAGTTGATACATGACTACGTCAGCGTGAACCTCGAGGTTGTCTGGAATACGGTCACGGTAGATTTGCCGGCCTTGTTGCCACAGATTCAGCGCGTGCTCGATGAGACAGCAGAGTGATAGGACGTCGCTATGAGTGCCGAACGGTCCGTCAGCATCCTGTCGCCGGATGGATCGCAATTCGATAGGCCTCTGGGCCGTCAGAAAATGCGACGGATCCGAGAGTCGTCCTAGGTAGCTCGCCGAGTCATTTCGAACAACTGGGTGGCCTGCGGGCCGAGAAACCCTTCGAACCGCCCGCGAGCTCCGCTTTCCGCATCCACCACGTCGCCCCGCTCGGCCAGTTCAAAGTAGGCATAGGTCCAGGGCATGGTCGCGGCCTGGCCGCCTTCGCGGACCGGTACGTCGATCACCACGGCCTCGGTGGCGGTTTGCCGCAATTTACTGCCGGCCAGCCCCTCGATCTCGGCCTTCATCGGGACGCCGGCCCGCCGCAGGGCGGCCACGGTCTGTTCGATATCCCGCAGTCCGTCCACCTGATGCGAATTGATCAACGACGTGAAGTGATTCACGTTGTAACCGTGGACCAGCACCCAGGCCGCGTATTGGCTGAAGCGATTCAGCCGTTCGACATTCTGGCGGTCGGGCAGATCCCAAGGCAAGCGTTCGATGAAGTCCACCACGGCGGGCAACAGCTCGGACGGTTCGCTTCCGCCCGGTTCGTCCAAGGTGGCCAGTCCGGCCAGCAACCGCTCGTCGGGCAGCGGGCGGTGGCTGGCCAGCGTGTCGAGGACAATCCGCCGCGGTTCTTCGGGCAGCAGCCAGAGCTGCAACTCGGAAATGAACAGCTTGGGGAACCGCGGATTGCCGTGTTGCCAGTGGATGGCGGCCAGTTGCTTGTCGGGGAACTGATAACAGCCCGCGGCGCGATAGCCCAGGGCTTCGAAGATCCGCGACAACGTGGCAATGCCGGTGGCGGGCCGCTGCGACGCGAAAGTGCGAAAGGCGATGTGGTCGTTGACGAACGTGGCACTCGCGCCGGCCACCACCCGCTCGTACGCGCTGGCATACTCGACACGCTGCCGGTAGCGGTGCCAGAGGCGGTCGAACAGGCGACAGCAAAACAGTTCCCGGCCGCTGCCAGAGTGCAGGCCGGCGTGCGGGCCGGGGGCGTCAAACTCTTGCGACGGAACGGTTTCGGCCATGATCAGTGCTCCTGGACAGGGTCGCCCGGGCTTGTTCGTGTGAAGTTGGGCAAGCCCGCCGGTGGCTTGCCCATTTCACATTCTAACGTAGGATTCAGCCGGGTCACTCGGCTCGCCCCGAACCGTTCATTTCCCAACCAGGCGGGCCTCCGTTCCGGCGGGCTCGGCCTGACAAGCCCCCGACCCAACAGGATCGTAGCCCCACCACTTCCGAGTGGGCAGCCGACAGGAGTTCAGCCATGCTTAAGCCACCTCACGCCCATCCCGTTCCGCACCTGATTACGCCGCTGCCCGGTCCGCGGGCCCGCGAGGTGATTGAAGCGGACGGGCGAGTGACTTCGCCGTCGTACACCCGCGTGTATCCGCTGGTGGCGGCCCGCGGTCGCGGAGCGATGCTGGAGGACGTGGACGGCAACCGCTTCCTGGATTTTACCGCCGGCATCGCCGTCTGCAGCACGGGCCATTGCCATCCCCGCGTGGTGCGGGCGATCACCGAGCAGGCCGGCGAGCTGCTGCACATGTCGGGCACCGACTTCTACTACCAGCCACAGCGCCAACTGGCCGAAAAGCTGGCGGCGATCGCTCCCGGACCGCACGCCAAGCGGGTGTTCTTCACGAACTCCGGCACCGAGGCGGTGGAGGCCGCCTTCAAGCTGGCCCGCTATCACACGCGGCGCTCGCAGGTGATCGCTTTCCTGGGTTCGTTCCACGGCCGGACGATGGGCGCCTTGTCGTTGACGGGCAGCAAGCCGATCCAGCGCCGCGGCTTCGGTCCGCTGGTACCGCAGGTGACGCATGTGGAATATCCCAACTGTTACCGCTGCCCGCGGAGCCAGCCGGGGTCGGCCTGTTGCCTGGGAACGCTGGAACAACTGGAACGTCTGTTCGCTCATACCGTCCCGGCCGACGAAGTGGCGGCCGTGTTTGTCGAACCGATTCAAGGCGAGGGCGGGTACATCGTGCCGCCCGCCGAGTTTCTGCCGGGATTGCAGCGGTTGTGCGAGCGGCATGGGATCCTGCTGATCGCCGACGAAGTGCAAACGGGCATGGGCCGCACGGGACGCATGTTCGCCTGCCAGCATTGGGGCGTGGAGCCGGACATTATCTGCCTGGCCAAGGGGATCGCGTCGGGGATGCCGCTGGGGGCGATTGTCGCTCGCGACGAAATCATGACCTGGCCGCCCGGTGCGCACGCCAGCACGTTCGGCGGCAATCCAGTCTCGTGCGTCGCCGCGCTGGAGACGATCGCGTTGCTGGAGGAAGGCCTGGTCGAGAATGCCGCGAGGGTCGGCGACTACCTGCTGGGCCGCTTGCGGGAGCTGGCACCGCGCCATCCGCAGGTGGGCGACGTCCGCGGCCGCGGCCTGATGCTGGCCGTGGAACTGGTGGAGGATCGCGTGAGCCGGCGGCCCGATCCGCGGGCGGCCGCCCAGGTCATGCAGCGATGTTTCGAACTGGGGCTGCTGGTGCTGACTTGCGGCAAGAGCTGCATTCGACTCTGCCCGCCGCTGGTGATCGGCGAGCGGGAGGCGGACGTGGCCGTCGAACTGCTCGACCGCGCGTTGGCCGATAGTCGCCTTTCGCTCCGCGAAAGTAGCGGATAGTGAGGTTTCGCTCGGCGGAAGGTGAAAGTGATAAAATCCCGCCGGCTTGCCTGGCGGATAGTTCGGCTTTTAACTTCAGCGCACGCCGCGCCTTCTCCACTTCGAATCCCGCCGGCTTGCCCGGCGGATCGTTCGGCTTTTAACTACAGCACACGCCGCGCCTTCCCCACTTCAAATCCCGCCGGGCAAGCCGTCGGGATTCGAGAGGGCTCGCCTGGACGGGTTTTAGCATCGTTCGAGACCAAATGAGACCATTTCCCGCTGCCCGCTACTTTCGCGGAGCGAAAGGCGACTATAGAGGACCATATCCATGTCCGACGCTCTATCCACGGAACTGCTGAACCGGCTGGGAATCGCCGCGGACCAATCGGGCGTTTACTGCGGCGGCTGGCAGGCCGCTCATGGTCCGCCGCTGGTGTCGACCAACCCGGCCACGGGCCAGCCGCTGGGGCGAGTGCTGACCGCCAGCCGCGAGGACTACGACCGGGTAGCCGAACAGTCCGGGCGGGCATTCGTCCGCTGGCGCGAAATGCCGCCGCCGGCGCGGGGCGAGGTGGTGCGACGGCTGGGCGAAGCGCTCAGGCGCCACAAGCAGGACCTGGGGCTGCTGGTCACGCTGGAGGTGGGCAAAATCCGCTCCGAGGGCCTGGGCGAAGTCCAGGAGATGATCGACATGTGCGACTTCGCCACCGGGCTGTCGCGTCAGTTGCACGGCTTGACGATCGCCAGCGAGCGGCCGCGGCATCGGATGTTCGAACAGTGGCATCCGCTGGGGCCGGTCGGCGTGATCACGGCGTTCAATTTCCCGGTCGCGGTCTGGGCCTGGAACGCGGCGCTGGCAGCCGTGTGCGGCGATCCGGTGGTCTGGAAACCGTCGCCGCTGGCGCCGCTGTGCGCGGTGGCCGTGCAGCGGATCATCGATCGCGAGCTGGCGGAGGATGCGTTGCAGGGCGTGTTCAACCTGTGCCTGAGTCACGACGCGGAGCTGGGCCGCTGGATGGCCGCCGATCGCCGCCTGCCGTTGATTTCCGCCACGGGCAGTTGCGCGATGGGACGCAGCGTGGCGGCGACCGTCGCAGCTCGACTGGGTCGAGTGCTGCTGGAACTGGGCGGCAATAACGCGGTCGTGGTCACCCAATCGGCCGATCTGGACCTGGCGCTGAGGGCCGTGTTGTTCGCTGCGGTGGGAACGGCCGGACAGCGCTGCACGACACTCCGCCGGCTGCTGCTGCACGAGTCGGTCGCCGAGACGATGATCGAACGGCTGGTGGCCGCTTATGGCAGCATCCCCAGTGGCGAGCCGTGGCGGGACGACGTGCTGCTGGGTCCGCTGATCAGCCAGCAGGCGGTCGAGCGGATGTTGGCGGCCGTGGATGCGATCCGAGTACAAGGCGGCCAGATTCTGGCGGGCGGCCAGCGGCTGGAGCGGCCTGGGTACTTCGTCCAGCCGACGCTGGCCCGTGTGCGGCCCGATCTGCCGATCGTGGCCGAGGAGACGTTCGCCCCGATCCTGTACGTCATGACATACCGGGATCTGGATGAGGCCATCGCCATCCAGAACGGCGTCGATCAGGGGCTGTCGTCGGCCATCTTCACCGACCGCGTGCGCGAGGCGGAACAGTTCCTTTCGCCCGCCGGCAGCGACTGCGGCATCGCCAACGTGAACATCGGCACGTCGGGCGCCGAGATCGGCGGCGCGTTTGGCGGCGAAAAGGACACGGGCGGCGGGCGCGAGGCGGGCAGCGACGCCTGGAAGGCCTACATGCGCCGCCAGACCTGCACCGTCAACTACGGCCACAGCCTGCCCCTGGCCCAGGGCGTGCGGTTTGAGATCCCGTAGATTCATGGGCCGCAGTGAAGACGCGTGCAGAGCCTTGTCCGCAACGATTCGACACGCGCGAGCCCACCCGCGCGAGCCTACGCGGCGCGAGCCTACGCGCCGGGAGCCTACGCGGCGGGAGCCTAGGCGGCGGGAGCCAGCAACGCGTGGACGTCCACCTGGAAGCCTGGAAAGACGCGTGACGCTACCTGCTCGCCGTCCCCTGCATCCTGAGCGACCTGGTAAGCACCCTCGTGCAGTACCAGCAGCAGAACTCGGCCCGACGCCGGATCGACCAGCCAGTATTCCGGGATCCCAGCCGCCGCAAAATCGCGGCGTTTGTCTTCATAGTCGCGCGTCCGGCTGGCCAGGTCGTCGCTGACAACCTCCACAACCACGTCAGCCCCGCGCCCGTATCGTTCGCCAAACCGGTCCAGGTGTTCGGCGGTGTAGATCGCAATGTCCGGCTCGCGAAAAGTGCTGTCTCTCAACCAGACGCGATAAGGCGCGGCGACCGCGTCGCCAGCCTGGTGATGGCGGAGGAACGCCAGCCAGATGCCCAGCAGCGTGTGGACGATCCGCTGGTGCGTTTTGGTAGGCATTTCCGGCACCTCGATCCTGCCGTTGACAAGCTCCACCAGTTGGCTGATCGACTCGGTGAACGAAAGATAGTCGCTCTCCGACCAGCAGCCTTGCGGCGGAAAGAGGCGGGCGATCTCCCACGCCGGTTCGGGCGTGGCTTCGGGCCGAAGCGGCGTCGGTGAAGTCGTGGGCGGCATGAGTGCACGATAAGACGCCACGGCGAAGGTGTCAACCGCGACGAAACACGGCGCAACTTTCACCGCGCTGCTCAGCGCCAGTAGCCGCCGCGGGCGTGGTCGAACTGCACCTCGTGGCCGCGCCGCGAAACGTCGAAGCGGCCGTCGCAGAACACCTCGTGGCCCAGGACCCAGGTCCGCACGGGCCAGCCCCGCAGCACCTGGCCGTCCCAGGGGCTCCAGCGGCATTTCGTCTGCTGGCGAGCGTTCTCCACGCGGTCTTCCTTGTCCAGATCGACCAGCACCAGGTCGGCGTCGTAACCGACTTCGATCCGACCCTTGCCCACCATGTCCCAGACGCGGGCCGGAGCGTCGCACATCCAGTGCACCACTTGCTCCAGCGTGCAGCGGCCGTGGTGGACCTGGTCGAGCATCAAGGCCAGCGAGTTCTCGACGCAAGGCAGGCCGGAGGGCGACTGCGGGTAGGGCTGTTGCTTTTCCTCCCAGGTATGCGGCGCGTGGTCGGTGGCCACTACCTGGATCGCCCCGGCGCGCAGCGCGTCCCAGAGCTGCCGGTTGTCGTCGGCCGTCTTCAGCGACGGGTTCATCTGGATCAGCGTGCCCAGCCGCGGGTAATCATCCACGTTCAGCAGCAGGTGGTGCGGGCAGGCCTCGGCCGTGATCAGCCCCGGATGGTGGCCCTGGAGCTGCTCGGCCAGGAACCGCGCCTCGATTCCCGTCGAAACGTGCAGGACGTGGAACCGGTGGCGATGCCGCAAGGCCAGGTCGACGGCCCGGCGCGTGGCGATGATCGCCGCTTGTTCGTCGCGAATCCGCGAGTGGTCGGCCACCTGGGACGTGCCGGCCAGTCGCTGGGCGTTGGCCCGCACCGTCGTCTCGTCCTCGCAGTGAGCGGTGATCGGCAGCCGCGTCTCGGCAAAGATCCTCTCCAGCGCCTCCTGATCGTCGACCAACAGGTCCCCCGTGCTGGAGCCGACGAAGATCTTGATCCCCGGCGTACGCCGCGCCGACCGCAGCTCGTCCAGGTTGTGCGGGGTCGCTCCGATGTAGAAGCCATAGTTGACCAGGCTGTGGCGAGCGGCCAGTGCCAGCTTGTCTTCCAGCGCGGCTTGAGTTGTCGTGGCCGGCCGCGTGTTGGGCATCTCCAGAAAAGTGGTCACGCCGCCCTTGGCGCAGGCGTGCGTGGCGTGCCACAAGTCTTCTTTGTGCGTCAGCCCCGGTTCGCGGAAGTGCACCTGGTCGTCGATGATGCCCGGCAGCAGATACAGCCCGCGAGCGTCGATTCGCTGCTGGCAGACGAGCTGCGGCGCCGGGTCGATCTCGACGATCTTCGTGCCCTCGACGACCACCGACGTCTCGGCGCGTCCCGCGGGCAGCATGACCTGGGCGTTGGCGATCAGCGTACGCACGGGCGACCCCTCTCAGCCCAGGGAGTCCAGGATCGAATCGAGTTCCTCGTCGGTTACGCGCATGTGGGCGGCGGCCAACGCACAGAGCTGCTTTTCCACTTCCGCCAGCTCGCCATCCACGGCCATCACCTGGATCAGTTCGCGGAGCAGCTTCAGCCGCTGGCCATGATCGGCCGGCAAGCTCAGCACGGCCTCTTCGTCGCAGGCGTATTCGAGCGTGGCGGCGTACGTATCGCCGTCGATGTTCCAATCGCGCGCCCGCCGCTCCAGATACTCCATCTCCTCATCCGTCAGCTTGCGGTCGGCGGCCGCCATGACCATCAGATTCTTCAGCCATTCCAGTCTGTCCATCGTCTGTCGTTCCGCGTCCAGGTGGTGTCCGAGTGGCATACAGTGCGCGAAGTTCGCCGTCTGGCGTGCCGCTGTCCCGCGGACCGCCCGGCGGGTCACAGCCCGCCCGACCGCTACAACCGGCACACAATCGTACCCTGATCCGTCCGCGCGACCAAGCTGGGGCGTGACCTATACTTTCGCATCGGACGCTTCCGCCCGGCAACTTTTCGCTCGGCGTCGGGCGGCGATCACCGAACCAGCGACCCACGGGATGACTCGAATGCAACGGGCAAGTTCCGACCTCTGGCTGCAGCGAGGATTGTTGGTCAGTGTGCTGCTGGCAGCCGCCGTGGCGCTCAGCGCCAATGCCGCCGACCCGGACCTCTGGGGACATGTGCAATACGGCCGCGATCTGCTGCGCGACGGCTTGCCGGCAACCACCACCTACTCGTTCACGGCCGAAGGTTACCGCTGGATCAACCACGAGAACCTGGCCGAAATCCTGCTGGCGGTCGGTGCCGACACGGTAGGGCCCGTCGGACTGCTGTGGGCCAAGTGCCTGCTGAGCCTGGCCCTGTTCGGGCTGCTGCTCTGGCAGGCCCGGCGGCGAGCGGTGCGACCGCTGGCGGCCGGCCTGTGCCTGCTGCTGGTGGCCCTGAACCTGGCGGCTCATTGGAGTCTCCGGCCGCAACTGGTGAGCTACGCCAGCTACAGCCTGCTGCTGGCGCTGCTGGCCTGGTGCTTCGATGGTTGGGAAGGTCGCTGGCGGATGCGATGGGTGCCGTGGCGCGGCACGGGGCAACGCTCGGCGCTGGGCTCCCACCCCGGCTCGTCCGACTCGTCCAGTTTGTCCGGCTGGAACTCCGAGCGGCTCAAGTACCTCTGGCTGGCACCGCCGTTGATGCTGGTCTGGGCCAATTCCCACGGCGGGTTCGTGGCCGGCTATTGCATCTTCAGCGCCTACCTGCTGCTGCGGGCCGTCGAAGCGCTGAGTTGTCGCGGCTGGGCCGCTCGCGGGCTGGTGCTGCGGCTGCTGTGCATGGTCGCCGCCGCGGGGCTGGCGACGCTGATCAACCCTTACGGTCCACGGCTGCACGCCTGGCTGTTCAGCGCCTTGTCGATACCCCGGCCGGAGATCACCGAGTGGCATCCGGTGAACTGGGCCGGCGCGGAAGGCTGGCCGCTGCTGCTGCTGGTCGGTACCGGCGTGTTGGCCCTGACGCTGACTCGGCGGAGTCGGGACTTCACGCACCTGGTGTTGCTGGGCATCATCCTCTGGCAGTCAGTCGAACACGCTCGGCACATTCCCTTCCTGGCGATAGCGTTCGGCTTCTGGCTGCCGGCGCACGTGCAGTCCATGCTGCGGCGGTTCCGTCTGACCGGCCGTGAGAACCGGCAGTCCGAGGCGGAATCCAGTGTGGCCGCGCGCCGACTGCGATGGGGCCTGCTCGGTGCGATGTGCCTGGTGAATCTGCTGCTGGGCCTGACCCTGGTTCGGCGCCTGGCCGACATGCCGGTCTACCGCGACCAGTATCCGGTAGCGGCGGTGCAATTCATGGCGGACCACCAACTGCGAGGCCGGCTGGTGGTCACCTACAACTGGGCTCAGTACCTGATCGCCGCCTTCGGCCGCCTGGATTCGACCGCGGCCGAACACGGAGTCAGCGTGGCGTTCGACGGTCGCTTTCGCACCTGCTATCCGCAGGATGTCGTGGACATGCACTTCGACCTGGTGCTGGGCGACCTGGGCGAGCGGTTCCGCTATCGCAGCCCGCTGTCGCCGCCCTTCGATCCCGGACGCGTGCTCGAACATGGCGCTCCCAACCTGGTACTGCTCAATCGCTTCCAGCCGCATTCGGAACAGATGTTGCGCGGTCGCGACACGGACTGGGTGCTGCTGTACCAGGACCGGGTCGCTCAGCTCTGGGGGCGCCGCGCAGTCTATGACGATCCGGCGCTGGCCACGTACCTGGCGGCCGAGCATCGGGTGCTGACGGAGCTGCCGCAGTCGGGCAGCGCGAGCTGGCCGGCGCTTCCGGAACCGCCGCGATCCGTCCGCCTGGTCTCGGCAGCCAACTAGCGGCGTACGCACGTAGCGATGTGAGAACGAGGAGCATCGATGGCTGAGATATCTGAAACGCTTCCCCCTGCCGCCGGCCGGTCGCCCGCGAACTGGCTGGACCGCGGTCTGCTGGTGCTGGTGCTGCTGTGCTGCGGCGTGGCCTTGTCGAAGAACTACGCCGATCCCGATCTCTGGGGTCACGTGACCTACGGCCGGGACCTGCTGCGCGAGGGGCTGCCCGAGACGGCGACGTACACCTATACCGCGGAAGGGCATCGCTGGATCAATCACGAGAACCTCAGCGAAGTGATCCTGGCCCTGAGTGCCGACACGTTCGGTTCGCAGGGCCTGCTGCTGCTGAAGTTCGCCCTGGGCCTGGTCATCCTGGGGCTGATGCTGCGATACGCCCGGACTCAGGCGGTTCCCAGGCCCGTGGACCTCGTGGTGGTCCTGCTGGTGGCGGCCAACCTGATGCACTTCTGGAGCGTGCGGCCACAGGTGTTTTCCTATTTCTTCTTCACGCTGATGATCGTCCTGCTGAACGGTTGCGCGTCCGGCACGGCCGCTGGCGGTCCGGCCCGGGTCCTTGACAAACCACCGGCTCTGGACCGGCGCTGGCTGTGGACCTTGCCGGTATTGTTCGCGGTCTGGGCGAACACTCACGGCGCCTTCGTGGCGGGTTACGCTCTGCTGGCCGTGTACCTGCTGGGACGCGCGGCGGAGTCGGTCTGGCGGCGCGGCGGAGCGGCCTGGCGGTCGGTCGCCGAACTGCTGGGTGTGCTGGTGGTGACGGGACTGGCCACGGGCCTGAACCCTTACGGCTGGGAACTGCACGGCTGGATGCTGCATTCGCTGGGAATGCCTCGGCCGGAAATCATCGAGTGGCGGGGACCGGAACTGTTCAGCGTGGTCTGGCTGCCGCTGTGGTTGATGGTGGCGGTGGGGGTCGTGAGCCTGGTGGGGAGCCGCCGGCCGCGGGACCTGACGCAACTGGTCCTGCTGGCCCTGACGCTCTGGCAGGCCGTCGAACATCGCCGGCACATCCCGTTCTTCGCCATTTTGTTCGGGTTCTGGGTCGCGCCTCACGTCGCGGACTTCTGGCAACGCATCGGCGGTTTGCGGGAACGGTCCCGCGCCGATCAGAGCCCTCCCGCGGGGCTCCGCTGGGGTCTGGGCCTGGTCGCCTGCCTGGCCGGATTGCTGGTTGCCACCAACCTGCTGCAGCAACTGTCGACGATTCCCGTCAAGCGAAACGACTATCCGGTCTCGGCCTTCGAGTTCATGGCCGCTCGCCAGTTACATGGCAATCTGGTCGTGCGGTTCAAATGGGCGCAGTACGCCATCGCGGCATTTGCGGCCCAAGACCGTCAACCGCCGCTGCGAGTGGCCTTTGACGGGCGGTTTCGCACTTGCTATCCCCAGGAAATCGTCGACATGTACTTTGATTTCGCCCTGGGGCGGCATCCGACCGAACCGCGGTACCGGGCGCCCGGATCGCCGCCGATCGACGGCTCCCGCCTGCTGCAGATCGGCGAGCCCGACCTGGCCCTGATCGATCGTCAACAGGAGCCGGCCGTGCAAGTGATGCAGTCGCTGCAAGGGCGCTGGGTCCTGCTGTACCAGGACCAACTGGCGCAGCTCTGGGGGCGAGCGGACCGCTACGACGACCCGCGGTCGGACGACTATCTGCCTCCGCATCTGCGCAGCGTGACAGAACAACCCCAAAGCGGCATCGCGCGCTGGCCCGCACTGCCCGCGACCACACCGTCCTCAAGACTCACTCAGCGAGACGAATTCCCGGCCCGGCAGGAAAGTTGATTCGCCGGCCGGCTCCGACCACACGGCTTGAAACGGCAGTACGAAGCGCCGCCCCTGATCGAGATCTTGCTTCTCCCGAATTGAAAGCGTGCCAATGACCAACCTGCTTCCCGCCAGCAACAACCCGCTGCTGCCCGCGACGATTCCCTTCACCACGCCGCAGGTTCGCCCCGAATCGGCCGACGTCCGACTGGAACGGCATCTGGAACGGCTCGAGCAGTTGACCGAACTGCTGCATCTGGACGCGGCCAGCGAACCGGCAACGTTGAGCTATCCGCTACCGGACGGTTTCCTGCTGTCGGTGGTGATCCCGGTCTACAACGAACGGACCACCCTGCCGCGGATCCTGGCCCGGCTAACCGCCGTCCCGATCCGCAAGGAACTGATCATCGTCGACGACGGCAGCACCGACGGCACGCGCGACCTGCTGCAACGACTGGAGTCCGCGACAGGCGTGCGGATCATCTACAAACCGCGGAACGAAGGCAAGGGAGCCGCTCTGCGAACTGGCTTCGCGGCCGCCGAGGGCCATGTGATCATGGTGCAGGACGCGGATCTGGAGTACGATCCGCGCGATATCCCCTCGCTGCTCGAACCGATCATCGCGGGACGTGCCGACGTGGTCTACGGATCCCGCTACCTGAATACGAGCGCTGGCAACTCGACCTGGCTGCATCGCGCCGGCAATCGCCTGCTGACCTGCGTTTCGAACCTGACCACCGGTTTGCGGCTGACCGACATGGAGACCTGCTACAAGCTGTTTCGGCGGGAGACGCTGCGACAGATCGAAATCCGGCAGCCGCGTTTCGGCTTCGAACCTGAAATCACCGCCAAACTCGCTCGCCGCCGTTGCCGGATCGAGGAACTGCCGATCCGGTACCAGGGACGCACCTGGCGGGAAGGCAAGAAGATCGGCTGGCGGGACGCTCTGAACGCGCTGTACTGCATCGCCCGCTACGCCTGGGTGGATTAGCGGACCAGTTGTCAGTTGTCAGTAGGCCTGGTCTGAGACTCGTCTTCCCCGGTGGTGACCAGCCTCTGGGCTTTCGGTCAAGCCGGTTCTCAAGTGCCGCGTCAAGGCCCCGGTGACCTCGGCATGTCACTGGTTTGACGCGCGGCGAAAATTCTTCAAACTTTGACGGCCAGCTCCAAGTGACTGCCGCGGTTCGTCTTACGCGGCGGAGCTCGTTTCGTTCCGAAGGTGCGCGCCTGGACTCGCCGCGCGACAACGGTAGTTTGGGCCGAGGCATGGCAGAGTGCCGGCCGGAAGGCTTCTTGACAACCGCGCGAGCGAACGGGCATGGCAGACAGCGGGCGGGCGGAGGATGGTGCCCGGCAAGGTGACGCCGCCTTGCGGCTGGCACTGGTTCCCGGCGTGGGGCCGCGCACTCGACGAGCGTTGCTGGAGCAGTTGGGCGACGCGCGGGCCGTGCTGGCGGCGACGCGGGCCGAATTGTGCGACGTGCCCGGCGTGGGCCGGAAGCTCAGCGAGCGGATTGTGGCTGCGCGATGGGCCGTGGACATCGACGGGCTGCGGGAAGAATGCACGCGGCATGGGATTCGGATCATGCTGGAAGGCGAAGCCGACTACCCGCGGCTGCTGGCGGAGATCCCCGATCCGCCTGGGGTGCTGTTTCTCAGCAGCAAACTTGTCGCCGCCGATGCGTTGGCCGTGGCCATCGTGGGCACTCGGCACGCCACCTCGTACGGGCGGCGGCAGGCCGAGCGGTTGGCGAGCGGTCTGGCTCGCGCCGGCTACACGGTGATCAGCGGGTTGGCTCGCGGCATCGACGCCGCCGCGCACGAAGGGGCCTTGCGAGCCGACGGGCGGACGCTGGCCGTGTTGGCCGGCGGCCTGCTGAACCTGTATCCGCCCGAACACGCGGATCTGGCCGCCAGAATCTCCGATCAAGGCTGTTTGCTGAGCGAATCGCCGCCGCTGCAGCCGCCCCAAAGCGGCGCGTTTCCTCAGCGCAACCGGTTGATTTCCGGTTTGTGCCTGGGCGTGATTGTGGTCGAGGCGGCCCAGCGGTCCGGCGCCCTGATCACCGCTCGCCACGCCAGCGAACAGGGACGCGACGTGTTTGCCGTGCCGGGTCGAGTGGATCAGCGGACGTCGCATGGCTGCCACCAACTGCTGCGCGACGGCGCGCGGCTGGTGGAGTCGATCGACGACGTGCTGGAAGAACTTGGTCCGTTGGTCGAAGCCACGCGGTTGGACGACCACCGGACCGTGCGGCATCCGTCCGAACTGCTGCTGAACGAACAGGAGCAGGCCGTGTTGCAGGCGATCGGCACGGAACCCACCGACGTGGATCACGTGATTCGCCTGGGCACGCTGCCCACGCATCGCGTGCTGGCCACGCTGAGTGTCCTGGAGATGCGGCGGCTGATCAACCGTTTGCCAGGGAACCGGGTCGCCCGCCGCTGAACGCGCCAAGAAACGGAACAGCCCGGCGCCAGGGCACCGGGCTGTTCCCGCGTACAGCCAGCGGTCAGTTCCAACAGCAAGGACTCACCACGGTTGTCGTCCGCGAGCTACCAGTTCGATGCGTACTCTTCGTCATCCAGATACTCGATGCGGGCCCTCGGTGGCGTCCACGGCTCTTCCTTGTTCAGGCCAGCCCGCTTGCGGCGTTCCTGTTCGCTCCAACCCTGGCGGATCTCAGCGCAAGCCCGCCGAATCTCCCGAGCGCTCGGCTCGTAGTTCTTCGCCTCCCGGTCCCTTTTCGTGCAAGTCTTCGTTGCCATGCTCACCACCTCCTCTGTTCGTGTCGCTCCAACTGGCCGATACCGTCAAGCGACCTCGCCCCTCTGCGTGCCTTACGTAATGATTCGGGGCAGGGTTCGTTTCGGCTACTGCCGGCAGCGGGATTTTGTGAGTTTCCTCAATTCGACGGGCCCGCGGCGCGATTCATACCCCCTCGGAGTAGCGTTTCCAGGCCCTGTTTGACCGTTTCCGGGACGCTCTTGAATCCAAGCGGGTCGCCGAATACGCTTGAACACTTCGGCAACCACGCCCGCGGAAACTCAACCAGGTATCCATTCGTGAACGGTTCGTGCCTGTACCATGCAGCCTTCGTGCCTCTCGGACCGCCGCCGGATCGGCGCGAGTTCGCGGCGCGCTGCCGCGAATGGCAGCGGGAACTGCTGTGGGCTCGGCACGACAAGCGGTCGCGGTATCGGGCGGCCGAGACGATCCGGCAGGTCTGGAACCTGATGGCCTACATGGCGGGCCGACGGAACATTCCCTCGACGGACATCTTGCCGGATCAACTCTTGAAGCTGCGGCCGGAGCAGGCGGCGGGCGAAGCTTTGCGAGCCCTGGCGATCGCGATCGACTGGGCCGAAGGCCGCCAGGATGTTGCCAAGTAGCGACAAGCGGCGGGGTTACCATCCGATCCGCCCGGCATAGAATGTTGCCGTGGTAAGCGGCTCGCGGGCGGGCTCATCAGCGGAGGCAACTGAATTGTCGTGGATCGCGGCCGGGCGAGGGTGGTGGTGGTTGTTGGCCTTGCTGGTGGTTGCCAGTCTGCCGCTGATCTGGCTGTTCGTGCAAGCTCGCCTGGCTGGTCCGCCCCCACAACTGGGTTTGCGTAGCGGGCGACTGGCCGCGTGCCCCGACAAGCCCAACTGCGTATCCACTCAAGCCGAATCGCCTGACCAGCGAGCCGAACCGATTCCCTGCCGCGGTTCGTCGTCGGAAGTGCTGGCCGCGATCCGGAAGGTGGTCGAGGCGATGCCAGGAGGTGCCGTCGTGTCCGTGGATCCGGCCAGCGGCTATCTGCACGCGGAGTTTCGCAGCCTGGTGTTCGGTTTTGTCGACGACGTGGAGCTGCTGCTGGATCCGGTTCGCCACGAGCTCCACTTCCGCTCGGCGTCGCGTGTGGGCTATTCCGACCTGGGAGTGAACCGGGCCCGGATGGAACGCTTCCGGCGCGAGTTTCTGGCTCTGCCAGAACAGGCGCCTTGAAACGACGGACAGGAGCAACCTCCATGAGCCCGGCAAAAGATTTTCGGCCAGTGGCCCTGGTAACTGGTAGCGGCCGCCAGCGCGTGGGCAACGTGGTCGCCCGGTCGCTGGCCGAGTGGGGCTACGATCTGGGGTTGCACTACCGGACCAGCGCTTGCGAAGCGGAACAGACGGCCGAGCAGTTGGCGAGCGCGGGTTGCCGAGCGGTCCCGTTGCAGGCGGACGTGTCGGACGAGCGGCAAGTGGAACGGATGTTCGACACGCTGCTGGAACGGTTCGGGAGGCTGGATGTGCTGGTCACCACCGCCTCGATCTGGGACCGGCAGCCGTTGGAGCAGGTCACGGCCGATGACGTGCTGCGCAGCTTTGGCGTGAACACGCTGGGTACGTTCCTCTGCTGCCGGCGGGGCGGCCTGATCATGGCCGGTCAGGAAACCGGCGGCTCGATCATCACGTTTGGCGACTGGGCCATTCAGCGTCCGTACCGGGACTACGCGGCTTACTTCACGGCCAAGGGGTCCTTGCCCACGCTGACTCGAATGTTCGCCGTTGAACTGGCCAGCCGCAACCCGCGAGTCCGCGTCAACTGCATCCATCCAGGTCCGGTGATGTTCCCCGACGACATGACGGCGGATGAGCGGCAGCAAGTGATCGCGGCCACGCTGGTCAAGCAGGCCGACTGCCCGGACAGCGTCAGCCAGGCAGTCCGCTTTTTCATCGACAATCCGTTTGTGACCGGAGTCTGCCTGCCGGTGGACGGTGGCCGTTCGATTTTCGCGGGACCATAGTCGCCTTTCGCTCCGCGAAAGTAGCGTCATAGTCGCCTTTCGCTCCGCGAAAGTAGCGCCATAGTCGCCTTTCGCTCCGCGAAAGTAGCGGGCGCCGCCGTTGGACTTTGCCGCTGGACTTTGGCGCTGGCCGGGAACGAGGCGCCTCGCTACTTTCGCGGAGCGAAAGGCGACTATGCGGAGCGAAAGGCGACTCACCACGGGATTGCAGCGTCCGATGGTCTGGTTTAGCGTGGACTCAGGACCGGTATTGCCCCTTCGCACCCCTGACCAGCCAGAGACCGCACCATGAATGTTCGCTACCGCCTGATTCGCCCTCTATCGCTCGCACTGCTGCTGGGAACCTGCTGCCTGTTGGCGGCAGTGGACCGGCTGGCGGCCGACGACAAGCAGCCCGCCGAGGGGCAGCGGGCCGAGACCAAGGCCAAGGATGCCGAACCGGAACAGTTGGTGGTGACGCAGCATTCGGCGGTGATTGGTGGCCAGGAAGTCAAGTATTCGGCCACGGCCGGCAAGCTGGAGATGAAGACCGATGCCGGCCAGACAAAGGCTCGCATGTTCTTCGTCGCCTACACGGTCGATACGGACCAGCCGGCGGCGCGGCCGCTGACCTTCTGTTTCAACGGCGGCCCCGGCTCGTCGTCCGTCTGGTTGCACCTGGGCATGCTGGGGCCGCAGCGGATCCGGATGCCGGACGATGCCACGCCGCTCAAGCCTCCTTACCAACTGCAGGCCAACCCTCACTCGTTGCTGGACCAGACGGACCTGGTGTTCATCGATCCGGTGAGCACCGGATACAGCCGCCCGGAGAATGAAAAGGAAAAGAGCGAGTTTCACGGCTACGACGAGGATTTGCGGAGCGTGGGCCAGTTCATCCACGACTACACCACTCGTTTCCAGCGATGGCCGTCGGCGAAATTCCTGATCGGCGAGAGTTACGGCGGCGTGCGGGCGGCCGGTTTGGCGGGCCAGTTGCAGCAGCGCTACAACCTGGAGCTGAACGGGATCGTGATCGTGTCGGGCGTGATCGATTTTCAGACGCTGCGCTTCGGAGCCGGCAACGACCTGCCGTACATTCTGTTCCTGCCCACCTACACGGCGACCGCCTGGTATCACCGCGCGCTGCCGGCGGATCTGCAGCAGCAGCCGCTGCGCGAGGTGGTTCAGCAGGCGGAGCAGTTCGCGGCGGGCGAGTATGCTCACGCGCTGCTCCGCGATGCGTCTCTGCCGGCCGCCGATCGGCGGGCCGTGGCCGAGAAATACTCGCGGCTGACCGGGCTTGGCAGGGCCTACGTCGAAGGGGCCAATCTGCGGGTCAGCATGGGCCGCTTCGGCAAGGAGCTGCTCCGCAAGCGGCAGCGGACGGTGGGCCGGTTCGACAGCCGCTATTTGGGGATGGATCGCGACAACGTGGGCGAAACCTACGAATACGACGCCAGCGGCGCGGCGATCTTCGGGCCGTTCACCGCCACGCTGAACGACTACATGCGGCGGCAGTTGAAGTTCGAGGAGCCGCGGGTGTACGAAATCCTGACGGGAAACGTCCAGCCCTGGAGCTACAGCCGGTTCGAGAACCGCTATCTGAACGCGTCCGATACGCTGCGGCAGGCGATGACCGCCAACCCCTATCTGAAAGTGTTCGCCGCCTGCGGCTACTACGACCTGGCCACGCCGCATTTCGCCATGGACTACACGCTGGATCATCTGGGCCTGGCCCCGCCGTTGCGCGGCAACCTGACGGTGCGATACTACGAGGGCGGGCACATGATGTACATTCACGAGCCGTCGCTGGAGCAGTTGCGCAAGGATCTGGTCAAATTCTACGGCGAGGCGCGGTGAGCGCCGGTCGTGCGGCTTGTAGCGGTTGCCCGCGATGAACCTCCGCCAGCCTGGCCGACCGATGCCGGCGGCAGCCGCCGAATTCCTTCGCGCGCGGCTCCCTGATCTAAACTTGAGTCGACTTGGTGACTCTGGACTTCCCTGGGGGAGATCGTCGTGAAACTGTCCGTATTCTCTGCAGCCCTGGTCGTGACATGCTGGCTGGCCGTTCGCGGTCTGGCGGACGAGCCGTCGGTGGCCGGTCCCGGTGCGTCGAGCGACTCGGCCGCAGCGCGGCCCGACCAGCCCGCACGGCGTCCCGCGCCTCGTTCGCCGGCCGAACGCTATTTTCTCTCGCGGGGTTCGGTCGATCCAACCTGGGACAAGACGGATGTTCGCAAGCTGGTTGGCCTGCAGTTGCACGGTCCGGCGGCCAGCGACCAGGTCATCGCCCAGACCCGCGGGTTGCGGGACCTGCGAGTGCTATCGGCCTGGTCTGGCTCGCCCGATCAGTTGACCGACGACGCCCTGGGCAGTCTGGCCGCGGTCTCGACCCTGGAGTTCCTCACGCTGGGTCCGAACCGGATCAGCGACCGGGGGCTGGCTCGGCTCAAGACCAGCACCGGGCTGCGGGGACTGATCCTGGAACCGGCTCGCGTGACCAACACGGGTCTGGCCGAGCTGCGGGATCTGTGCTGCCTGCAGTCGCTCAGCTTGAATGGCTCGGACATCGACGACGAGGGGCTGGCGCACCTGGCCAGAATGAGCCATCTGGAGTTTCTTTCGCTGCGCGCGAGCCGCGTCACGGAAGGGGCGTTCGAGCAGCTGCTGCCGCGGGTCGACGAGCGTTTGCAGGAGTTTAGCGGACCTCACCGGTTGAAGGTCCTGATGTTGCCCTATGAACTTCAACTGAGCGACTCGGCCGTGGCCAGCCTGGTCCAGTTGATGGGCATGTCGCAGTTGGAGAGAGTCGCTCCCCTTTGTCCGCGGTCGGGCGACCTGCACGACGCGCTGGACCAGTACCGGCTGGTGATCGACAGTTGGAAGAAGCGGCACGCCTATGTCGAATTCGCGCCGGGAGCCGAAGGGCTCGAAATCACGGGACTGTACTTTCAGCGTGATGGCGGCGCGACGCTGAACGCCGACGTCGAGGGCCTGCCCACCACACTCAAGCGGCTCAGCCTGCGCGGCGCGGAGGTGACGGACGACGTGCTGCTGGAGCTGGCCGAGCTGGACCAACTGGAGACGCTGAACCTGTTCGCCACGGGCGTGCCGCCCCGGCCGGGTACCGCGGGTTCGCCGGGCCAGCCCGCTCAGCATTGTGCTCCGGGCACGCGCACAGTGCCCGGCCGACCGTATATCCCGGCCCAACCGCCCGTGGCCGGGCAAGCCCCGACTGCGTGGCGCCCCGGCATCACCGACCGCGGCCTGGAAATCCTCGCCCGCCAGCAGTTGCCGAATCTGAAGACGGTCATTCTGGATGACGACGAAACGCGGATCTCGGCCGCCGCCGTCCAGCAGTTCGAGGCCGCCACGGGCGCCCAGGTGATTCGCCTGCCGCTCGAACAGCCGCCCGCCTGCTGCCCGCAACTGGAGCCCCGGGACGACTCGGAGCAGCCGCAGCAGGGCCCGCGGTCGCTGGTTGCCCGGCGGCCGTGAGCGGTTGTGCGAGGTTATCAGTTGTCAGTTGTTGATCATTTGCTCTCCGCCGCGTCCGGTTGCCGGGCGACGTTGACCGGCGACTGGTTGCGGAGGTAGGCGAACAGGTCGGCGATTTCCTCCAGGCTGAGGTCGTTCAACAGTCCTTCGGGCATCGACGAGACCTTGCTGCTTTGCACCTCTTCAATCTGGTCGGCGCGTAGCGTCAGCTTCTCGCCGTCGCTTTGCAACAGCACGGTTTCACCATCCGCCGTGTTGACCAGCATCCCGGTCAGCACCCGGCCGTCGGTCGTCACCACGCGTTTCGAACCGTACTGGCTGGAGATGACGTGCGAGGGGAACATGATCGATTCGAGCAGTTCCCGGCGCGTGAAGCGCCGCTCGATGTGCGTCAGGTCCGGGCCGACACTTTCGCCGCGGTCGCCGAACCGGTGGCACTTGGCACACTGGGCGCGGGCAAACAGTTCGGCGCCGCGAGCGGACGAGGCCTGAGCGGCCTGCTCGCCCTCAAGATACTCCAGCAACTCGGCGAATTGCCACTTGTTCGTTTCCGTCTGGCGGGGCAGTTCGGCGGGCGGGTGTTCCGGCCAGGTGCGGGCGAACCACTGCTGCCACTTGCCGAGCGCTTGTTCCAGTGAATCCTTCGGGTCGGCAACCTCCTGGCCCGTCCAGGCCGCCAGCAGGTCGAGTGCCAGCCGCCCGCCGTCCTCACCCAGCACGAGGCCGCGAAGAATCACCTGGCGGATCGGCTCCGGTTCGTCGGGCTGGCGATCGACGTCCAGCAGTTGTTGGAGCACTTCGGCCGCCAGACCGCCTTGCAGGACGGGCAGACTGCGGAGCAGGTACGGCCAGTTCTCGCCGTCGGGTTTCTGCGCCAGTCCCATGGCCAGAGTCGCACGCCGCTCGGGCTGCTGATCCCAGACCTGGCGGAGGTAGGCGTGGCAATCGTCGTCGCCAGTGCGTGCCAGCACGGCCACGATGCCCACCTGCAACCGCTCGGCCGGTTCGCCCTTCACGTCCGACAAGCGGGCGTCCAGTTCCTGGAGCAGCTCGCGCGTCGGTTCATCCAGCTCCGTGGGCAGCCGGTACAGCGCTCCCAGCGCGGCGGTCGGCAATTGGTCGCCTGCCGCCAGGATTTCCAGGGCTTCCTCCGCGGTCAATTGTTTGACGAAGTCGCGGGCCACGTTCCGAACGTAGTGCGGCACGCTGTTGCCGCTTTCCATGCCGTGCGCCTGCTCCAGGAACGTCAGCAGTTGCCGGCGTCGGCTGGGGGTCCAGCCGGAATCCAGGAACCGCAAGTGCAGAGCCAGGTGTAGCTTGTCCGCCTGGCTGGCATCCGACTCCAGGTACGCGAGGTAGCGATCCAGAATCGCATCGGCCCGCAGGTGGATCAGCAGCCGGATCAGTTCGCGGTTCATGGTTTCGTGGCCGGCTGGGAACTCTTCCTGCAGTTGTTCGCGGAATTCGGCCAGCGTTTCCAGATCGGGCTGGCCGCGGTGCAGGGCCACTTGCAGCACGCGCAGCAGATCGACAAAGTCGCGGTCGCTGACAAATCCCAGCATCGCCTGCCGGGCCCGGTCGATGATCGCCCGCGCGTGGGCGGCGCTGGGCTGCGAGATCATCAAGGCCAGTCCGCCTTGGATTAACAGCCGGTGATCGTCCTCGGCCAGCACCTGGTCTTTCCAGGTGTCGGCGGGCAGGCGTTCGAGCAGCCGGCGAGCGGCCCAGGCTTCGTGGCGGTCGTCCGACTTGAGCAGCGGGACCAGCGTGGCATACGGCGCCGTCTCGCCCAGCCGGGCCAGCGCCTCGCAGGCCTTGCGCCTCACGCCGCGGTCGCTGTCGGCCAGCAGTTGCCGCAGCGCGTCGGCGGCCTGCGCCCCGCTGTGCAGTCCCAGCAGTTCGGCCGATTTCGCTCGCACCCCCTCGCTCTTGGCACTGGCCAGCGAAACCAGCAAATCCGTGGACGGAGCGGGGCCGAGCAGTTGCATCAGGTCGAGGGCCCGCATCCGGTAGGCTTCGGAGTTGGCCGTGCTGACGGCAACGCCGACCAGCATCGGGTCCCAGCGGGTGCCCAACTGCTGCTTGACCGCCGCGGCCTGCTGCCGAGCCCAGGCGGACTGCAACTGAGGCTGCTTGATTACCTGGCTGATGCCGGTGCCCAGGTTCTTGACGCTGGCCGGCACCTGGCCTTTCCAGGACACTTGATAGATTCCACCCGACGTGCCGCGGCCTCCGGTGCAGAAGTACAGCGAGCCGTCGGGACCGACGTCCAGGTCGGTCACGTTCAGCGGCTGGCCCTGCAGGAACGTCTCGGTGTCGGCGGTGAAGCCCGCCCCGTTGCGTTTGGTGCGAGCGACCAGGATCCGGCCCTGCGACCAGTCGGCCAGGAAAATCGCGTTGTGATAGCGGGCCGGAAAACTGTAATGGTTGTAGACGACGGAGCCGGCGGGCGAACCGCGGCCCGTGTCGGCGACACCCGGCAAGCTGTCGACGAAGTAGGACGGCCACTTGGCCCAGCCGCTGCGCCAGCCGTACTCGCCGCCCGGCACGATGTGAAACAGGGTCGTCGGCCGGTACCAGGAACTGCCGGCGTCCGATTCCATGTCCGAGTCGTGCACGAACAGTTCGCCCTCGGCGTTGAACGCCAGGTCGTAGGCGTTCCGCAGGCCGCCGGCCACCAGCTCCACCGACCGGCCCTGCACGTCCGTGCGAATGATCGTGCCGCCCGGTGCCTTGATGCCCGCGGCATGCCCGCCTGGATCCTCGTAGCGCGGAGCGAACAGGTCGCCTTCATAGTAATTGCGATGCGGGCTGGCCGGGTCGTAATCCAGATCCGGTTGCACGTGATTGCCCAGCACCACGTAGATCAGTCCGTCGGGTCCCAGCGACAGCCCGTGAGCCGCATGCTCGCCCGCCTCGCCGCGGAATTTCAGCAGCAGCCGGATCTCGTCCAGCTTGCCCTGGTGCTGCGTGTCGATCAGCCGGTACAGTCCGAGCCCGGAGGGGCCTTCGCCCGTGACGAACACGTCGCCGTTCAGCGCCAGGATGCCCTGGCAGTTCTTGACCGCTTCGCAGTAGACGCGCGTCCGGTCGGGCCGCTGGTCGCCGTCGCTGTCGTAGATCAACAGCAGCGGACCACCCTCGCGCGAGGCGATGATGTGCCCGAATTCGTTGAACGTCATGGCGATCAATGAACCGGTGTCCTTGCCATCCAGCACGCGGTACACGGCGAACTCGTCGCCCACCGTGAACCGTTCGGCCCGATGCTGGTCCTGCGCGGCGATTTCCTGGCGGCGGTCCCAGGGGGCCGTGCTGCCGAGCTGGCCAAATTCCTGGGCGGCCTGCCACTGCCGGTCGTTGTACAGCGACGTGTTCCACAGCGGCAGCGGACGCAGTGCGGCCTTCCAACTGCGATCGGTGGAATACGACGACCAGCCCGACTGCTGCCGCACCATGACCCGCGCCGCGACCGCCGCGGTGGGGCCCTTGAGGTTGCTGACCTTGATGGCCACCGTGTTCCGGCCCGGCGCCAGGTAGCCGCTGATATCGATTTGCTTCAGGTCCTTCTCGTACTGACCTCGCTGCACCTCGCGGCCGTTCACGTACAGTTCGTAGGCGTCGTCGGCCATGATCGCGACCTGGCCTTCCCGCGGTGTCTGCAGCATGAACGAGCGGCGGAAGTAGCAGGTTACCGCCGGCACCTGGTCGCGGACATGCTCCGGCCACCAGATCCACTGGGCTTCCTTGGCCGCGACCACATCCGGCAGCCCGGCTGCGGCCAGCAGGCTCAGGCAGGCGGCCAGGGGAAACAGCAAACGGGGCAACGCGATCAAGATTCTTCGATGCATGGCGACCTCGCCGACGGCAGCTATCCGTGCGTTAAGGTAAAGGGAGACGGTCCATTGCGGCGGAAGGGTACACGCCAGACCGGTTTGGATGCAACAGCGTTTCTTGCCCTGGAAGCTGCCGGTTTCCCAGTTACCTGGCTTTCCAGGACCGCCGTTTCGGCCCCCAGGCCTCCGGCTGCCTGCCTTGACGAAGTCACAAAGCTTTCTGTAGTATACGGTTGCTGCAAATCGTGCGGCATTGTTCCGATCCCCGGCTCGGTCTCCGAGCGTACTGATACACGCGCAAAAGGCTTCCACGATGCCAGTTCGGTTCCGTTCGCGGTCGATGCGTTGGGCAAGAATCTCGAATTGCTCGCGGCTCGCAATCCGCTCGCCGCTCGCCGGCATCCCGTGGCTTGTTCTGGGTCTGCTGCTGCTGCTGTCGTCCGGATGCGGCCGATCGTCGGTCACTCAACAGCCAACCCCCAAAGACCCCGAGCAGGAAGTGCTGCTGGAACCGTTCGACCCGCCGGCCCTTTCGGAGCTGGACGCCAAGGCCGAATGGGAAGACCGCCCGGTGGTCGACTCGCTGGTCATGTTGCGGGATTGGAAGGCCGAACATGATCCGCCGCTGGTGACCGTGGAGCAGGCCCTGGCGATGCGCAACGAGTCGCCGGAGGACAATACCAAGATCCTCAGCGCGCTCAGCCAGTTGGCCCCGGCCGACGGGTCGGGAGTGGACTTCGACGATTCGGTCAGCCGGGCCCTGGCTCAGGACCTGCGGTCGACCAATCCGCTGCTGGTCAGCTCGGTGGCGGAGAACGAGATCAGCAGCCTGACCAGCTTCGGACTGTTCAGCTTCGACTGGAAAATGGTGCCGCACGCGGTTTCCGACGCGGTGGTTTCCTGGCAGACCAGCCAGGACCGGATGTACGACAAGGTCGTGTTGCGCCGGGACCTGGTCTGGTCGGATGGTCACCCGATCACGGCGCATGACGTGGTGTTCTCGTTCCAGACCATCATGAACCCCAAGCTGGACGTGCCCGCCGTGCGGCAGGGCACGGACAAGTTGCGGTGGGTCGAAGCCTACGACGACTACACGCTGGTGTTTTTCCAGAAGGAAGCCACGGCCACGAACGAGTGGAATCTGAATTTTCCCGTGATTCCCAAGCACATCTACGAGCAGTCGATCCAGGAAGATCCGACGTTGATGACCAGCGAATATCACCAGCAACTGCAGGAGAATCCCATCACGGGCGGAGCCTACGAAATGGTCCGCCGCATTCGCGGGCAGGAAATCGTGCTGCGGCGAAGGGAAAACTGGTACATGCGGGACGGCAAACAGGTCCGCGACAAGCCGTACTTCGCCGAGATGCGGTTCCGGATTCTGGAGGACGTCAACACGCAGTTGCTGGCCCTGAAAGCCGGCGAGATCGAGGAGACCGAGCTGGGCGCCGAGCAATGGCAGACCCAGACCAGCGGCGACGACTTCTATGCCTACAATACCAAGGTGACGGGCAAGGAGTGGACGTTTTTCTTTATCGGCTACAACCTGAACACGCCCTTCTTCGAGGACAAGCGGGTGCGGCAGGCGATGTCGCTGGCGCTGAACCACGAGGAAATGCTGCGGGATCTCTGCTTCGGGTTGTACCAGCCCTGCTACGGCATGTTCCATCCCGATTCCTGGATGTATCCGCAGTCTCCGTCTCAGCCACTGGACCGTTTCAACCACCAGGATCTGGACGCTGCCGAGAAGCTGCTGGACGAGGCGGGCTGGACCGACTCGGACGGCGACGGCATCCGCGACAAGGAGATCCGCGGCCGGTCGACTCCGTTCGAGTTTACGTTGCTGGTCAGCGCCAAGCCGGACCGGATCGCGATCTGCAACCTGTTCCGCGAGAACCTGGACACGATCGGCGTCAAGTGCAACGTGCAGCCCCTGGAGGCGGCCGTGATGCAGGAACGGGTGTTCAAGAAGAACTTCCAGGCCCAGTTCTCCGGGTGGGGCGCGGGAGCGGACCCGTACACCAGCGAGAACATCTTTGGGACGGACAAAGAGCGGAATTATGGTTCCTATTCCAATCCGCAAGTCGACGCCCTGTTCGACCAGGGCATGAAGGAATACGACCGCGACAAGCGGGGAGCGATCTACGGCCAGATCCTGGAGCTGGTCACCGAGGACCAGCCATACACGTTCCTCTACAGTCGCAGCTCGTTCTACGGCTTCAACAAGAAGCTGCGGGGCTACAACTTCAGCCCCCGCGGACCCTTCCACTATGGTCCCGGCATCGGTGCACTCTGGACGCCGTGAGCTGCTGGTTGCCCACTGACCCGACACGCCGGCGCATCGGTTTGCCATGCTGAGTTACCTGGTTCGACGCCTGATGCTGGGGGCCGTGACCCTGCTGCTGATCACGTTCCTGGTCTACGGACTGATCCGCAGCATGCCGGGCGACCCGCTGCTGATGCGGCTGGAAACGGCCAACCCGGACAAGGTGCCCAGCAAGGAGGACATCGAGCGGATGCGGCGGGCCTTCGGGCTGGACAAGCCGTGGTATACCGCCTACTTCGCCTGGCTGAACAAGATCCGGCAGGGCGATCTGGGACCTTCGTTGTCGCGCAACACGCCCGTGGCGCGGATCATCTACGAACGTATCGGACCCACCCTGCTGCTCTCGATCAGTTCGCTGGTCCTGACCTACCTGCTGGCGATCCCGCTGGGTCTGTACTCCACCGTGCGCAGCGGCGGGTTGGACGAGCGGGCCACCAGCACGCTGCTCTACATGCTCTACTCGCTGCCGGCCTTCGTGGCGGCCCTGTTCCTGCAGATCCTGTTCGCCATCAAGCTTCGCGGAACGCCGTTCGAACTGCCGCTGTTCGGCATGGTCAGCGGCGAAGGCTACGAGCAGATGTCGTCGCTGGAGAAGGCCTGGGACGTGTTCAAGCACGCGCTGCTGCCGGTCACCTGCTATACGTACGGCAGCCTGGCCTACTACAGCCGCTTCATCCGGGCCAACATGCAGGAGGTGATTCGCCAGGACTACATCCGCACGGCGCGGGCCAAGGGCGTGGGGCCGATCCGCGTGCTGCTGCACCATGCGTTCCGCAACACGCTGATCCCGCTGGTGACGATGATCGGTCTGACGCTGCCGGCGCTGCTCAGCGGTTCGATCATCCTGGAGCAGATTTTCAGTTGGCCCGGCATGGGCCGGCTGTTTTTCGAATCGATCCGCGAACGGGACTATCCGACGCTGATGGGATTGACGCTGATGTTTTCCGTGCTGACCTTGCTGGGCCAGTTGCTGGCCGACTTTCTGTACGCCGTTGTCGATCCCCGCGTCAGCTACAAGTAAGGTCCGCCCCGCGCCATGACGGA
>JAGFJK010000310.1 GCA_024102795.1 Pirellulaceae bacterium | reverse complement strand
CCTGGTTCGAATCCAGGCGGTGACCAGTTCGCCGCGGGTGACCAGCGGGAGTCGGCTTACCGGCCCGTTTCCGTGCCCAGCAACTCCGGCTTGCTGGCCGACCGCCGGCAGACCCCCGACTCGCCCGATCCGCCCCAGCGGCGACACTACGGGTTGCCGCCGGGCGAGCGGCCGCGGCTGACCAACAGCCGCCGCTTCGGCCTGGAATACGACGTCGATGCCGTGGGGCCCCAAGGCGTCGCCTCGGTCGAACTGTGGACGACGACCGATGGCGGACAGACCTGGAGCCTGTGGGGGCAGGACGCCGACCGGGTCAGCCCGTTCGATGTGGAAGTGGATGCGGAAGGTATCTACGGCTTCCGCGTGGTGATCGTCGGCAACAGCGGATTGGCCGGGCGAGCGCCGCGGAGCGGTGACCTGGCCGACATCTGGGTGGCGGTCGACGCGACCGCGCCGCAGGGCCGCCTCACCTCGGCGTCGTACGGCCAAGGGGCCGAGGCCGGGCACCTGCTGATCCAATGGGAGGCGGACGACGACTGGCTGGCCCCGCGCCCGATCACGCTGCTGTTCAGCGACCAGTTGGACGGACCCTGGACCACGCTGGCTTCCGGGCTGCCCAACGACGGCCGCTACGCCTGGAAAGCGGACCCGCGCGTGCCCCGCAAGATCTACCTGCGGATGGAAGTCCGCGACGAAGCGGGCAACGTGGGGACGTATCAGTTAAGCGACCCGATCAGCGCCGACGGGTTGACTCCGCGCGGTCGCATCCGCGGCATCCGACCGCTCGACTCCGGCAGCCCCTAGCCGCCATAGTCGCCTTTCGCTCCGCGAAAGTAGCGGAATCCTCGCTTCTGTCTCGGCCAAAGCAGCGACGCGACACAGTCCTCGCCACGAACAACACACACGGTCGATCACCCGGATTCCGGCCAATTGCAGCTTCCCGCTACTTTCGCGGAGCGAAAGGCGACTATGCTCTCGATCCGCCGGGCAAGCCGGTGGGATTCGACGCACGTTGGCGACACTTGCGGGGAGGGGGCACTTAGGATGATTGAGGCAAGCTCGCCAACGCAATGATCAACATCGGCCACGCTCGACGGGCCGGAGTGCCCGACCTACAATCGGCGTTAACAGCGATTTGAGCTCTTCCGAGTTTGCACTCTCCCGCCAGCTTCCAACGACCCGTTTTCGGAATCCCCTGCATGGCTGCCAGCCAGCACGCGTTCGATTACCTGTCGGTGCCGGAGAAACAGCCTCCCAGCGGCGTCTGGGTCCTGTTTGGCGACGATGCGTTCCTGAAGCAGATGGTCCGGCGGAAGTTGGAACGGGAACTGTTCGGCGACGGCCAGGAGGAGTCGCCGACCAGCTTCGAGGGCCCGGCGGCCAGTTGGCGGGACGTGGCCGACGAACTGCGGACACGGTCGCTGTTCGCCGGAGGCGCTTGCCGAATGGTCCTGGTCCGCGACGCCGATCCGTTCGTCAGCGGCCACCGCGCGCAGTTGGAGGAGTTGGCTCAGCACGGCGGACTCCCGGGGGTCTTGCTGCTGGACGTCACGGCCTGGCCCGGCAACACGAAGCTGGCGGCGATTGTCGCTCGGCACGGCCGGACAGTCGAATGCCGGGCGCCGTTGCAGTCCGGTGGCAGGAGCAAGGCAGTGGATACGGGCCGGATCTGCGAGTGGCTGATTGCCTGGGGTCATTCGCGGCACGAGATTCAGTTGGCCAGGAAGTCCGCCCAACTGTTGCTCGACCTGGCCGGTGCCGAATTCGGTTTGCTGGACCAGGAACTGGCCAAGCTGGCGCTGTTTGTCCCTCCCCACGGCAAGGTCTCGGCGGAACTGGTCGCCGACGTGGTCGGCGGCTGGAAGACCAAGACGGCCTGGGAGATGACGGATGCCGCGCTGGACGGCGACCTGGCCGAGGCGTTGCGGCAACTGGACCACTTGCTGAATTCGGGCGACGAGCCGCACGCCTTGTTCGCTCAGATTTCCTGGTCCCTGCGGCGGATCTGCGCGGCGACTCGCGCGTACGAGCGGGCGGAAGCGGCCGGGCAACGCGTTCCGTTGCGGGCGGCACTGGAGCAGACGGGCTTCCAGCACTGGCAGACCGAACGGGCCGAACGGCAACTGAAGCGGTTGGGCCGCGCGCGAGCCGGCCAAATCTTCCAGTGGCTGCTGGAAACCGACCTGGCCCTGAAGGGCTCGCATTCCTCCGGTCACCGGGCACGCTGGGCCCTGGAACGGTTGCTGCTGCGGATGGCCGGTCCGTCGCCCGCCGCTCGCACCGGCTGACGTGCGTACGCGAGGTGTCGCATGACGGCATACGACGTGATTGTGCTGGGTACCGGCGGCGTGGGCAGTGCCGTGCTGCGCGAACTGGCGGCCAGAAAGGTCCGCGTGCTGGGACTGGACCGCTTCCCCGCCGGCCACGACCGCGGCAGCTCGCACGGTCAGACGCGGATCATCCGGCAAGCCTATTTCGAGCATCCGGATTACGTGCCGCTGCTGCAACGGGCCTATGCGATGTGGGAGCAGGTGGAGCAGGCCTGGGGCCAGCAGTTGTTCTTTCCCGTGGGCCTGCTGGAGATCGGCCCGCCGCAAGGCGTCGTGGTGCCGGGAGTCCTGGAAGCGGCTCGGCGCTATGGACTGGCCGTGGACCGGCTGACGGCCGACCAGGCCGCTCGGCAATTTCCCGGGTTGGTTGTGCCCGCGGGCTGCGAGGCGGTGTTCGAGCGGAACGCCGGCTATCTGCTGGTTGAGGATTGTGTGGTCGCTCAGATCGATTTGGCGCGACGCGCGGGCGCCGAGTTCCTCTGGGATCAAGAGGTGGTGGGCTGGAGTGCCGAGCAGGGACGGATCGAGGTCAGGACGGGCAGCCAGACGTACCGCGCCGAGCGGCTGGTGATCACGGCCGGCGCCTGGTCGGCCGGGCTGCTGGCGGAACTGGGAATCCCGCTGCGAGTGGTCCGCAAGCACCTGCACTGGTACGCCGCCGACCATCCGGATTATCAGCAACAGAACGGCTGCCCGACGTTTTTCTACGAGCTGCCGGAGGGCTACTTCTACGGCTTTCCCGCCTTGGACGCCGGCGGAGTGAAGGTGGCCGAACACACGGGCGGCGAACTGGTCGCCGATCCGCTATCGGTTGACCGCCAGCCCGATCCGCGGGACCGCGCCCGTGTCGAGTCGTTTCTGCGGGCTTGCCTGCCCGGAGTGCATCGGCATCCGCTGAGCCATGCGGTCTGCATGTATACGCTGTCGCCGGACGAGCACTTCGTCGTGGACCGGCATCCCGACCAGCCGGGAGTGGTGTTCGCCGCGGGACTGTCCGGCCACGGTTTCAAGTTCGCACCCGTCCTGGCGGAGGCCTTGGCGGACCTGGCCTTGGAAGGCACGACGCGGCTGCCGATCGGCTTCCTCGGTTACGGCCGCTGGCGGTCTTGAAACGGCGTGGAAACCATGCCGCGGCGATCCGCGCGCCGAGCGGTTCGGATGGCGCGAACCCGGCCGAGCGGCCTGCAACGGGCGGCTCAAGCGGCCTGCAACGGGCGAGCTTGAGCGGCCCACTGGCGCCAGCGGCGGATTTCGGCCAGATCCGGCCGCTTGCCTTCGCGCAGCACGCGCTGGCCTTCGGGCGAGTCGGCGAACGACTCGACCAGCGGCAACAGCTCCTCGGCTTCCAAAGCCGCCAGGTCTTCGGGCGAATGGACATCGCAAGCGACCAGCAGTTGCGCGTCGTGGCCGCGCAGGTTGGGTGTGCGGCAAACCAGCCGAGCCTGGGTCTGCCAGGCGGTGACAGTGGCGGCATCGATATGCCCGGCGGCCAACTGCTGGGCGGCTTGCTCCGGGTCGGCACGCAGCAGATCGGCGACCGTCGCGATCCCGATCCGTTCCAGCCGGCGAGCGGTCTTGGAGCCGATCGACGGAGCTTCGACAATCGGGCTGTCCCATTCCAGGTAGAACCGCGCGCGTTTCGGGCTGTCCGGCCCAACGGCCTGGGCCGCCTGCGTGCCTTCGATGCGCGACAAGGGGCGCATGATCCGAGTGACCGGTTTGCGCGGGCGAACGCGGGGCTCGGCTCCCTGGCCAAAGCGCGTCCCCGTTTCGCGCAGGGGGCGCTGGGCCAGTTCGTCGAGCGTCACGTGCAGCACTTGCTCGGCATGCAGCCGCCGCACTTCCCGTTCATCCAGCGGCAGCGACTCCAATGCTCGGCCCGTGCGAAGAACTTCCCGATAGATCCGCCGCACCTGCGCCGCTTGAGCCCGCTGGTCCACCTGCCGAGCGCCCCAGGCGATCGGGGCCAGCAGCGCGGCCAGATAACCCCACAGCGTCACGCCCTGGCGGGGCGGCTCCGCGCCGGACTGCTCAAACGCCTGCTCCAGCACCCGCGAAAATCCCACCGCAGCCCGGCCGATCAGTGGCGCCAGGCGGTCTTTCAGCTCCTGGTCGAGACCCAGGCGAGGCTGCCGCACTCCCAGCGCCAGGTTGTAGTGGTCCAGCAGGGTTTCGTAGTGCGCGTGGGCCTGGCGAGCGCCGTCGCGGACCAGTTGCGCCAGCCAATCGTCGCGCCGCGGCACGTCGAAATCGGGATAGCCGCCAAAGTCCTCCTCCAGGATCTGCTGCAGCTCGTCGTACGACTTCCAGACGCTCCATTCCAGCGCCCGGTGGATGCGGCCTTCCTCTTCGGTCTGAGCGGTATGCAGGGGCTGGAAGCAGTCGGTGAAATAGTGGCTCAGCACGCCCGCGGCGTAGACGGCCCGCCGCCACCGGCGAGCCCGCAGTTCGGCCACCGTCTTGTCGTACCACTCGCCGCACGCCTCAACCGCCCCGCCCCAGCCGTTCTCCGACACGTGCAACACGTGGTTGCGAAAGTCCTTGAACCGCTTGTCCGGGTCCTTCGACCCCTGCAGGTAGACGTCGAAATGCTTGAGAAACAAGTTCATCCAGTGCGGCGCGTCGTCGCGGCGGATGTGGCGCAGCGCGTCCAGCGCCAGCTTGTGATGCGTGCTGGTGCACTCCTGAGTGAACACGATTCGAAACAGCAGGGACATGAACCGAGTTCCTGGACGGCGAATCCACGCGCGCGGCTGGCGGAATCACGCACAAGCAGGAAATAGCCGTTTGGCGCCATTCGGGCAAGAGCAAAAGACCGTGGGACGGGTTTGAGTTCTCCGCGTTCGAATCCTTGTATTCCAACCAGTTCCATCAAACGGCGAGTTTAAATGCCGTCCAGCGGCGGACTACATCGAACCCTTGTCTGCGCCTGCCAACAGGCCGGCCACCGACAAATCCTCGCCCAACTCGGGCCAATGAAGGCTGATACCACCCCCGGCAATCTCGTACTGTTGGCGCTGCTCCGGAGACGCGCGATGCAATGCCGGAATCCACTGCAATGGCACACTTAACACGCGCCCATCAGTAAGTGTCACGCACATTGTCTTATCATCGAAATCCAACGATTTCGCCAGTGCCGACGTGGGCACGAAGGCTCTCAGGGATTTCGCACTTGAGTCAGCCGAGGTATTCATGCCAAGCCCCTGGCAGTTGATCGCGATGTTGTTCCACCAGCCACTCAATTTCCGTCAACTCTCTGACGTTAAAGCCGTAGTTGGCCGCCAACTGAACGGGATCGAGCCAGTACTTAGCCTCGTCGCCAGTGTTCATTCCAGCGGCGTCTCGGCCGGCTCCAGATAGTACGGCAGCGTGTCGTCCGCGTCGCCCGCCGCGCGAACTGGCGCCAGTTGCAGGGGAGGAGGCGCGACGCGCCAGGCTCGCACCCAGCGATTGAGCCGGGGACCGTACCAGCCGCACAGCCAACCGGCCAGAGTGAACAACAGCAGCAACGTGCCCAACCGGATCTGAAACTTCATCGCCCGCGTCGCTCGCATGGCCCGCTTTGCCCGTCGATGTTGCACGCCGCTTCCTGGCCAGTACAGTAGTGTCGTACCCGTCGCCCGGAAGAGCAAGGTCATCTTCCATCACCTGGAGACAGCACCATGGGCCATCTGCCGCACGCCACCGCCGAAGAACTGGGACTCGACGAACGCCAGTTGCAGCGGGCCTTCGACCAACTGCGGCAATGGACCGAGGGTCCGGACGCACCGCTGCCTTCGGCCGCGCTCCTGGTGGGACGGCGCGGTCGCTTGGTGCCGCCACGCTACTTCGGCCGCCAGGGACCCGAACCCGACGCCCCGCCGCTGCGCCGCGACGGCATGTTTCTGATGGCTTCGATCACCAAGCCGGTGACCTGCCTGGCCGCCATGATGCTGGTCGAACGCGGACAGTTGGTGCTGGCCGACCGCGTGACGCGCTACATCCCCGACTTCGCCGCCCATCACAAGGACGAAACGCTGGTCCTGCACCTGCTGACGCACACCTCCGGCCTGCCCGACATGCTGGAGAACAACGTCGAGCTGCGGCGGGCACACGCGCCGCTGGAACGCTTCATCCAGGGGGCGATTCGCGATACCGTGCCGCTGTTCCCCGCCGGCACCGACGTCCGCTACCAGAGCATGGGCACCCTGGTCCTGGCCGAAATCGTGCAGCGGTTGTCCGGCCAGACGATTCACGAATTTCTGCGGCGGGAGGTGTTCGACCCGCTGCAGCTCGGCTCCACCGGACTGGGATCGCGCGGCTTCGACCGCCAGCGGCTGGTGCGGGTCCAGACACCCGATTACCAGCAAGGCAGCGACTTCGATTGGAACAGCCGCTACTGGCAGGAACTCGGCGCGCCCTGGGGCGGTCTGTTCAGCACGCCGGAAGACTTTGCCGTCCTTTGCCAGTTGCTGCTGGACGGCGGGCAGCACGGCGGCGTCCGCCTGCTGGCCTCCGAAACCGTCCGGCGCATGACGACCAACCGGTTGCACGAACAACCGGGCCTTCCGGAAGCGGTCCGCCGAGCGACCCCCTGGGGCCTGGGCTGGCGGATGAACCATCCAGGCGCCAGCGACAGTTGGAGCGACCTGCTGGACCGCACTGTGTTCGGGCACACCGGCGCCACCGGCACGATGGTCTGGATCGATCGCCGCCGGGAAGGGTTCTGCGTTCTGCTCACTACCGCGCAACGATCCCAGGCCCCCTGGCGGCTCGTGCGGCTGTCCAACATGGTGGCCGCCGCGTTTCGTTAGTTGCCGAGTTTCCTTCGTTGGACCGCTGCCGGGACGGCTCACCCGTGTCCTGTCCCGCAACCGGTGTCGCAACGCTCAACGACCCACGCCGGGCTTCAGCCGGTCAGCGAACACTTGGCGGAATTTTTCGACCTTCGGCCCCACGACGTAGGCGCAGTACGACTGGCCTGGATTCCGAGCGAAGTAGTCGTGATGGTACTCCTCGGCCGGATAGAACGTCTCCGCGGGCTGGATCTGAGTGACGATCGGCGACGCGAACGCGCCGGACGAATCCAACTGCTGCTTGATCCGCACGGCCTCGGCCCGCTGAGCGTCGTCGTGGCAGAAGACCACGCTGCGGTACTGGGTCCCGGTGTCGGCCCCCTGACGGTTGAGCGTGGTGGGGTCGTGCGTCTTGAAAAACACCTCCAGCAGTTCAACGTACGAGACTTGCCGCGGATCGTACTCGATCTGCACCACTTCCGCATGCCCGGTCCCGCCGCCGCAGACCTGTTCGTAAGTCGCGCCGGCGGCGTGCCCGCCACAGTATCCGGGCCTTACCGATTCCACGCCGCGCAGCTCCTTGAACACCGCCTCGGTGCACCAGAAGCAGCCGCCGCCAAACGTCGCCAACGCAAGCCCTTGTGCATTCATGCCTTGTTTCTCCCAACCTGACCAGGTCCCCATCGTCGCCTATGGATCATCGTCGCCATTCGCCCATAGTCGCCTTTCGCTCCGCGAAAGTAGCGTGCGCCGCGCAAGTCGCGTGCGCCAGGCAAGCCGGCCTCATCCTAGCACGTCCGCCAGGGAGGTCGTGCAGCTTTTAAGTTGTTTTGCTGAGGGGATTTGGAGTTATGATCGAGGGAAAGCGTGGATGGTCTCCGCTGCGGCAAGCGCCCCCCTTGATATCACTCTGGCCCCCTCCCCGCCTTCGAGATCGTGCAGCTTTTAAGTTGTGTTGCCGAGAGGATTTGGCGTCATGACCGAGGTAAAACGTGGATGGTCTCCGCGTCGGCAAGCGCTCCCCCTCGATATCCCTCTGGCCCCCTCCCCGGCTTCGAGATCGTGCGGCTTTTAAGTTGTGTTGCCGAGAGGATTTGGCGTCATGACCGAGGTAAAACGTGGATGGTCTCCGCGTCGGCAAGCGCCCCCCTTGATATCACTCTGGCCCCCTCCCCGGCTTCCGGGGAGGGCTGGGGAGGGGCTCTTGTGCATCTTGTTTTGGCGAAGCTAGCACCCGATGGAATCGCCTAACACCTGTCGCACTCAAGAATTCAGATCCTCAATTGATGTTCGACTCGCCCGAAATCCGCGTCCCGCGGGGGGCCATGTGAGAATTGAGCGCCTTGCTTTGCTTCGTAGTCCCGCAGGCCCCTCCCCAATCCTCCCCGAAGCGGGGAGGGGGCCGGAAGTATTGTGAGGGGGGCTCGGCGAAGTCCAGCTGACCATTGGTTCATCATCCCAAGTTCCATACCCAGCAACTTGAAAGCCGCACGACATCCTGCAAACGTCAGTCGGCCTCAAAAGTGCCGGCAGCATCGTGGGCAAACGCCACGTGCTGCAGCAGTCGGATCGGTCCTTCGAGTTCCAATCGCCGCAACTGAGCTTCGTCGGGCACCAGCAACGCTCCGGCAAATCCCAGGGCGTTGACCGAGATGCCCGCCCAGGCTTCCCGCCGGCGAGGAACCAGCAGCATCCAGTCGCAGGTCAGCAACAGGTTGTACGGCGGCAAGTCGCCGCCGGCGTCCGGCTGCAGTTCGCCAGCGGCCAGCAGCCGGCAATAGGCGTCGTGCAGCGACCGCCCGTGGGCGTCGGCCTGGGGCAACTCGCACCAGGCGTGGCGCACTGGCAGCGGACTTCGCCGCGGCTCGCCCCTGCTGGCCGGTGGGCTGAGCGCCAGCAGTTGCTCGACCGGCACATTCAGCGGCCCCGTTCGCAGCGGCCCCTCTCCCAGCGGTAACGGCACCAGTTGCAGGTGCTTGTGCCGCTGGCTGGCTCCCGCCTCCCGCCCCCCATTGTAAAACCCCAGGCTGGGATACTGTTCCAGGCACCGCCGCCAAGCCGCGAAGTCGTCCAGCGTCAGCGGCGACTCCTGCCGCTCAAATTGCCGCGTCACAATCAGCAAGTGGTGTTCGACCACGGGGAACTTGTTCAGCAGGCAGACGTGCCGGGGCCCAGCGTCCGCCACGAACAGCCGCCGATCGTAGGGCAAGAATGGGTTGGGCGACTCCGCAGCCCCCGGTCCGGGCGAGTCAGGCGGCCGATCTCCGCTCAGGTTCAACTGCGAATCGCGCTTTCGCCGCAACTGGTCGACCACGCGGACCAGGAATTCCATCCCGCCGTCACTCACCAGCCGCGACCGAGTGCTGATCGGTTGCAGGGCTCCCGAGTCGAGCGCCTGCCGGGTGGTGCGGATTACCTGCTGCCAGAGCATCGGATGCGAGTCCCGCTTTCACTTCGCCAAGGTACCAAGCTCAGCCGCCGCTTGACCAAACCCACCCTTTCGGAAAATGAACGTTTTGAACGATTTTTACCACTGGGCCGGCGGCGGTAGCTGACTATAGAGCTGCAACGCAGGCATGAGTCCGCCGGGAGGTCCGGTGGAACACACGGCGGCCACCTCCGCGGCTGGGGTGGCAGAATGATCCATGGGAGATGAAGCATGTTCAAGCGGTTCGCGTTGGCGTTGGTGGCGGTTCTGGCTCTGGCAATTTCCCCGGCCCTGGCGGCCGACGGCAAGGACATTGTCCAGACGGCGGTGGGAGCGGGCAAGTTCAAGACGCTGGTGGCGGCGGTGCAGGCGGCGGGCCTGGTCGAGACCCTCCAGGGCCAGGGTCCCTTCACCGTGTTCGCTCCCACGGACGAAGCGTTCGAGAAGCTGCCGGAAGGCACAGTCGAATCGCTGCTGAAGCCGGAGAACAAGGCCAAGCTGGTGGCGATCCTGACCTACCACGTGGTACCGGGCAAGGTCCTGTCGGGCGACGTGGTCAAGCTGTCCGAGGCCGAAACGGTGCAAGGCTCCAGCGTCAAGATCAGCACGAAGGCCGGTAAGGTGATGGTCGACAAGGCGACCGTGGTGAAGGCCGACATCGAATGCTCGAACGGCGTGATTCACGTCATCGACTCGGTGATTCTGCCCAAGTAACGTGAGCAACTTGGATCGCTGAAGAACGCGAGGCGGTGTGGACCAGGTGGTCCGCACCGCCTGTTTTCGTTGACAGCCTCGGCAACTCACTTCGCGGCGGATTGTTTTCTGGCGAGCGATCTGGCAAGCTCCACATCACGCTCTGCGGCAGCGGCGTCCACAGCCCCACTCGCACGCCCGACCCGCGCAGCATGTCGCCCGTCCAGCAGTTACACGTCCTCAACAGATGGTACGATCCGCGGCCCTCGTAAAACGCATCGTAGGCATGGTACGACTCGCCAGGAATCCGCCGCGGACGTCCGGCGTCGTCCAATTGGAACGATCCTTCCAGTAGCCGGACCAGCCGCCGGTACTGTTCGGTTGAAATCACGATCCGGCGGCTGGCGGGCGCCTCGGCGGGCCGGTCGCGGTACTCGACGTGCATCACCGATCCGGTCGGCCAGAACAGGGCTCGCGCCGCGCTGCCGGGCCTGAGATCGGCCCAGGTGGGCGTTTCGAGGTAAAACGTCCGCTCGCCCCAGCCAAACTGCAGGCACTCGGCCCGCGGCACGGCGGCCTGGAAATCCCCGTCGGGAAACCAGGGTCGCCAATCGCAATCAGGCGAGACCGCCGGCAGCACCAGGTCGGTGTGGACATCGTTGTGCACGACAAAGATTTCCACGCCGCCCTCGGCGGGAGGTCGAAAGTCGCCGTTGGCCGGCAACAGGCCGAAGAGCATCAGCCACAGATACAGGACGATCAACAACGGCGGCAAGACCAACAGCCGTACCAGAGGCCGACACCAGCGGCGAATCCCAACCTGCGGCATTCGGCACCTCGTAGGGATAGTCGCCACTGGCTCCGCGAAAGTAGCGTGTGCGGGTGAAGGGGAATTATGAAGTGAAAACTCTTACTGTGGCTACGCTACTTTCGCGGAGCGAAAGGCGACTATGACTATGCACGCTACTTTCGCGGAGCGAAAGGCGACTATGCGTCCTCTCCTTCCGCTCCCTCCTCGCCTTCTTCCGCCTGCAGCAGCTCGTCATCGTACGCCTGTTCCAACTCGCGAACGGTGCGAGCCAGATCGTCGTTCTCCTCGACCGCGCTGGTCACTTGCAGCTCCCAGGCCGTGCTCGCGGCGCGCAGCGAGTCGACGTCCAGCGGCAACTGCAGGATCTTGGCCAGCCGCCGCGTGACCGCCTCGATACTCAACGGATTCGTCCCTTGCAGGTAGCCGGGGATTTCGGCCACCAGCGACAGCATCCGCAACCCCTCGGACGGCGCCTGGGTCATCAGGTAGCTGGTGAACGACGCCGGTCCCTCGTAGCTGCTGCGGCGCACGCCGTAGACTTCGATTTCGTCCAGCAGTTGCTCGTCCGAACAGGTCACATACAGCCGGGGTTCGCGCGTGTGCGGCACGGCGCCGCCGAACGAACCCACGAACAGGATGCGGGTGACGCCCAGCCGCCGAGTCAGCTCGAAGATGCATTGGCCAAACAACCGCCACCGCAGGTTGGGCTCCTTGCCAATGAACAGCAGCAGGTTCGCCGGTTCGTGGCAATAAAACTTGTTGGAGGGTGGTTCGAAGGCCGTGATCAGCCCGTCCTCGATTTCGATGTGCGGCCGAAACAGGGCCGTCGTTTCCATCGAACCCGGAAAGTTGTAGATGTAGAACGGTTCCGGATCGATCTCGGCCACCTGGTGGGCTTCCGTCAGGTGCATCAGCCGGCCGACGGTGCCGGTCGAGACATCGCCGCCATCCATCCAGCCGGAAAACGCCAGAACCAGCGTCGCTTCGTGCAACGCGGGGCATTGGTCCACGCGGAGTACTTCGTTGATGCTGTCACTCATTCCCCCGATTGTAGGCCCCGCCCCGTGCCGCCCGCAACGACCCTGCTCGCGCTACGGCAGCGGATGCCTCTGGAAGAAGTCCCAGATCACATCGTTGGCCTCCAGATCGCGAGTGGAACGGCCGATCAGGTTCAACGCCGGCTCGTTTCCCGGCCAGGTATGGCCGCCCCCCTCGATCTCGTACAGCACCAGCTCGGCGCCGCCGGGCTGCGGCTGGTACCGCTTCCGCACCACCGCCGTCCCATCGTCCTGGGTATCGTCCAGCCGTTCGACCACCGGCTGCGCGGCACACTTGTTCACCTGGGCCCAGAACTCCACCGTTTCCGGCACCGACCGAAAGGTGACGAAGCGCGGCGTCCCGTTGCCCGGACCGTCGAAGGGCACGATCCGGTCGTTGGTGCCGTGAAAGTGGATGATCGGGATCGGCCGCGGCGGCCGCGGATCGCGGACCGTCAGCGTGCCGCTGACCGGAGCAATCGCCGCGATCCGCTCGCCCAGCTCGCAGGCCAGCCGGTAGCACATCATGCCGCCGTTGGACATGCCGGTCGCGTAGATCCGTTTGGAATCGACGTTCAGCACGGTCGGCAGTTTGTCGAGCAGCGCGGCCACGAACTTGACGTCGTCCGGTTGCCGCTGAGCCAATTCGCCCGACAGCCCGCCGGAATTCCAGGCCAGAAACAGTCCCGCTCCCGTCCCGTTGGGATAGACCGTGATAAAGCCCGCCTCGTCCGCCTTCTTGTTCATCCCGCAGAACGAGGACATCAGCGTAGCGTTCATGCCGGCGCCGTGAAACACCAGCACGACGGGCGTCGGCTTATCGGCCGCGTAGCTGGCCGGCACGTGGATCAGGCACGAACGGCGCTGGCCGTCCACTTCCAGTGTCCGAGTATGGTCGCCCGGTCCCAGGGCGACACCAGCGGTCAGCGACAGGCAGATCAGCAGAGCGTGCATGGCGCGGAAATCCTTGAATGTGTAAAGACGCGTAGTGGGATAATCCTGCGACTGACTCGCTGCCGTTCGCGGTTCACTTCTTCTTGGGCGGGTTTCGCGGCACCTTCCGGGCCGCCATCTTCTTCCGCAAGTTGGCGAACTTGGTGGCCGGCTTACGGGGCACAGGGCTCTGATTCTTGGACATGGCGTCAGCCCTCGCAGAATTCTCAGCGGTTCCGTCATTCACGAACGATCGGGGCGGCTTGGACCAGGCCCCGTTGTTGCGGGAGACGTACCCAGGACTTCCCAGGATTCTCTACTGGCGTGATAATGGCGTAAAGCCCCGTTACATATTGTGCGCTGCGAAAGATAAGTATGAAGCCCGAACCAGCCAGTCGTGCGGGCGAACCCACCTGGGAGGTCGCCCATCTGTTTCCAGCGCAAGGCGCGTGGTCGGTGGCGGACTACCTGGCACTCGATACCAATCATCTCGTCGAGCTGTCGGACGGCCGACTGGAGGTCCTGCCGATGCCCACCGAGCGGCACCAGGTGATCGTGGCCTGTCTGTATGACGCCCTGCGAGCGTTCGTGGTGGCTCGCGGCCTGGGGCGGGTGCTGTTCGCGCCCCTGCGCGTCGAGCTTTGGGAAGGCAAATTCCGCGAGCCGGATGTGGTGTTCTTGCTGGCCGAACATGCGGACCGGCGGGGCGAGCGGTATTGGCGCGGCGCGGATCTGGTGATGGAAGTGGTCAGCGAAGACGACCCCGACCGGGACTGGGTCGAGAAACGCCGCGAATACGCTCGCGCCGGCATCAGCGAATACTGGATCGTCGACCCCCGGGACTCCACCATCACGACACTCGGCCTCGATGAGCGCGCCGGGGAATACTCGCGATGCACAACCTGGCGGCCTGGCGAAATGGCCCGCTCCGTGTTGCTCGATGGGTTCCAGGTCCCGGTCAGCGACGTCTTCGCGCAGGCGTGAGCGGCGGGTTCCTTGGACAGCGCCACTTCAGATTCAAATGGGCCAACTCCCGATTCCCAAGAGACGAATTCCCTCGGAATCCGCGTCCCATCAGCCACTATCTGAATTGAGCATCCAGCTCCGCCGGGGTCCCTGCCAATCAGTCCGGGAGGTCGTGCAGCTCATAAGTTGCTGTTTCGGAGGAGGTTAGGGCTTTGTCGTCCGGCCGCGTACCCGATCGAGACGGCGTACAGAAGGCTCATCACGCGGAGCGTGATGGCTACTTTGCTCGCTGACGGCCGCCACGTGATCGCTGCGTCTGAAGTGTATTTCACCGCCGGGCGAAATGTCGATCAATCGCCGCGCAAATTTCCGACTCGATCACTTCCAACTCGTTCGGTTGCAGCCACAACACCCTGTCGGTGCGAATCCGGGCTGGTATTTTTACACCAACCAACTTCTCCAGGTCATCCACGGCAACCCGCCGAGGCAGGTGCATCGAGCCGGCGCATCCGCCGTCGGCGTACGACGCGGAGAAGCGGACCGACAGCCACCCCGCGTCGTCCCAAAACTCCACGATCGTAATCTCGGCATCCTGATAACCCCAGCGTGTACTCCAAGCCGCCAGTCCGCCGCTGACCGCGATGAGCAGCAACAAGTGAGCTGTCCGAAACTGTAACCGCCAGCTAACGCCGCGCCCGCTGGATTCCGGACGGGATGAGTTCATTCAAGCATCACTTCCCCAGCGGATTTCGAGCATCGAGAAGTCGTCGTCCAGCACGTCGGAGCCGTTCAACTGGCGGACCTGCTCCAGCAACCGCTCCGGGAGCGTGCGGCTGGCGTCGCCGGCCGAGGACATGAAGTCGATAAACTCGTCGAACTCCCAGTCCTCGCCGTCGGTCTTGTGAATCTCGTGCACGCCGTCGCTGTAGATATACAACCGCGATCCGGCGGGGATCTGGCGGCTGCCCGTCTCGAACTCCGGCCAGGGCATCGCTCCGATCATCGGCCCTTCGCATTCCAGGGGAACCGGACGCGTGGCGTTGCCCTCGAAGAGCAGCGCCGGCGGATGCCCGGCCGCCGAATAGACCAGCGTGGCCGTCCGCCGATCATAGACGCCGTACCAGATCGTGAAGAACTTCTCGCCGTACTCCTCCATCGGAAACGCCTCGTTCAAGGCGCCCAGCACCTTGCCCGCCTGCCCGAAATCGGCGACGGGCAACGAACGCGACCTGAGCACGTTCATCACCGTGACCGACAGCAGGGCCGAGTCAAGTCCATGCCCGCTGACGTCGATCAGGTAGACGCAGAACCGGTCCTCGTCCAGCCAGTGGTACCCGAACGTGTCGCCGCCCAGCTCGGTGCTGGGCACGTAGACCCAACTGGTGGCGAGCTGCCCCTGAAGCGGCGCGGGCAACAGTTTGCGGACGTACTTCTGGGCAGCCTCCATCTGATCGGCCAGGTGCTGCCGGCTTTGCTCGATCGCCGCGTATGCCTCGTTGCGCTGCAGCAGGCTGATGTAGCCCCGCGAGTGGTAGCGGATGCGGGCGATCAGCTCCAGCTTGTCGGGCAGCTTGACCACGTAATCGTTCGCGCCCACGGCAAACGCCTCGGCCTTGACCTTCGGCTCCTCCTTGCTGGACAACACAATCATCGGCGTGTCGCGGGTGGCCGGGTTCGCCCGGAAGAACTTGACCAGCGTCAGGCCGTCGATATCGGGCATCACCAGGTCCTGCAAGATGACCGTGGGCCCGACCTGGTTGGCCATCTCGATCGCCCGCGTCGGGTCCTGGCAGAAGTGCAGCGTGATGTCGGCTTCACCGGCCAGCATCTCGCGGACCGCTTCGCCGATGATCCGTTGGTCGTCGACCAGCAGCACCTGGATGCCAAAATCCGTCATGCCCTGGAAGGTCGTTTCAGGAGCTGGGTTTCCAGACTGGTTCATCTATGGATCTTCCCGGATGGTGGTGTCACTCAGACCCGTGAGTTGGTTGACGGCGGAGTCAGCCGGGCGAGATGGCTGGCGATGTGCGGAGCGACCTCGTCCAACGGCAGGATCCGCCGCGCTGCCCCCAGCTCGGCGGCGGCTTGCGGCATGCCGTAAACGACGCAGGACGCCTGGTCCTGGGCAATCGTGTGCCAGCCGCTTTGACGCAGTTTCAACAACCCTTCCGCTCCGTCCCGCCCGATGCCGGTCAGCAGGACGGCCACCGAAGCCACGGGCCAGTGCTGCGCCAGGCTGTGGAACAGCACGTCGACCGACGGGCGATACGGAGTGCTGGCCGGTTCGCGGCGGTAGACCAGCCGCCGTTCGGAATCCAGCGCCAGGTGGTCGTTGGTCGCGGCGATCAGCACGGTGCCGGGTTCGAGCGAGTCGCCGGCTTGGGCCGTGCGGACGACCAGGCTGCACCGCTGCTGCAGCCAGAGGGCCAGCGAGCCGGCGAATTCCTGGGCGATGTGCTGCACCACCACCACCGCCGCGGGGAAACTGGCGGGCCAGGCCGACAGGATCCGCTCCAGGGCCTGCGGTCCGCCCGTGGATGAGCCGATCGCCACCAGCGGTCGCGCCGCGGAACGCGCGGGGG
>JAGFJK010000261.1 GCA_024102795.1 Pirellulaceae bacterium | reverse complement strand
GGCCACTTGCTCCGGGGTTCCCGCGGTCACGATGCACCCGCCCCCGGCGCCGCCCTCGGGCCCCAGATCGACGATCCAATCCGCCGTCTTGATCACGTCCAGGTTATGCTCGACCACCAGCACCGTGTTGCCCGCGTCGACGAAATCGTGCAGCACCTTGAGCAGCAGGTGAATGTCGGCGAAGTGCAATCCGGTTGTCGGTTCGTCCAGCAGGTACAGCGTCTTGCCCGTGCTGCGCTTGACCAGTTCGCGAGCCAGTTTGATCCGTTGGGCTTCGCCGCCGGAAAGCGTGGGCGAGGGCTGGCCGAGCTTCAGGTAGTCCAATCCGACGTCGTGCAGCGTCCGCAGCTTGTCGTGGATTCGGGGGACGTTCTGGAACAGGTCGAGCGCCTGCTGGATGTCCATTTCCAGCACTTCGGCGATCGACTTGCCCTTGAAGTCGACTTGCAGCGTCTCGCGGTTGTAGCGGTGCCCCTCGCAGACCGGGCAGGTGACCCAGACGTCGGCCAGAAAGTCCATTTCCAGGCGGTTCGAGCCGTTGCCCTCGCACGCCTCGCACCGCCCGCCGCGGACGTTGAAGCTGAACCGCCCCGGCTTGAATCCCCGGCGCTTGGCCTCGGGCAGCCGCGTGTACAGGTTGCGTATCTCGTCGAACACCTTGATGTACGTGCCCGGATTGCTGCGCGGCGTGCGGCCGATCGGCGATTGGTCGATGGCGATCAGCTTGTCCAGGTGCTCCAGGCCGTCGATGCCGGCATGGGCGCCCGGTTCGCCCTCGCCCCGATTCAAATCGCGGCGCAGCGCCTCGACCAGGATGTCGCTGACCAGCGAGCTCTTGCCGGAACCGGAGACGCCGGTCACACAGACAAAGCAGCCCAGCGGGATCGAGGCGTCGATATTCCGCAGGTTGTTATGCGTCGCCCCGCGGACCACAAGCTGCCGCGGGCCGGGCGGGCGGCGGCCGGCGGGGACCTCGATCTTGAGCCGCCCGGCAAGGTACTGCCCCGTCAGGCTCTCGGCGGCCCGCATCACCTGCGCGGCCGTACCGCTGGCCACGATCCGCCCGCCGCGAACGCCAGGGCCCGGACCGAAATCGACCAGGTGGTCGGCGGCCCGCATCGTGTCCTCGTCATGCTCCACCACCACCACCGTGTTGCCCATGTCGCGCAGCCGGGCCAGCGTGTCCAGCAAGCGGTCGTTGTCGCGCGGATGCAGACCGATCGACGGCTCGTCCAGAATGTACAACACGCCGACCAGCCCGGAACCGATCTGGCCAGCCAGCCGGATCCGCTGCGACTCGCCGCCCGACAGCGTCGGCGCAGTACGATCCAGCGTCAGATAGTCGAGCCCCACGTTGACCAGGAACCCCAGCCGGCCGCGAATCTCCTTGAGCACCTCCTGGGCGATCAGGGCCCGCGTGGCGTCAAGCGACAGTTCCGAAAAGAACTCCACCGCTTCTCGCACCGACAGCCCGCAGACCTCCGGCAGGCTCCGCAACGGCCGCTCGGCATAGCCTGGATGAGCCGACTGGAGCTTGACCGAGCGGGCTTGCGGGTTCAGGCGCGAGCCCTGGCACTGCGGGCACTGCATGGTCCGCATGTACCGCGACAATTGCCGCACTTGGATCGGGCTCTGGCTGGCGCGGTATTTTGCCAGCAACTCCGGAATGATGCCTCCGAATTTGCCGCCGTACTTCTGCGGCGATGTGCCGCTGCGCCAGGTAAAGGTGATGTGACGCTCGCCCGTTCCCCACAACCAGAATTGCCGCAGCTCGTCGGGCAACTGGTTCCAGGGAGTCTCCAGCAGCGTGCCGGTGGGCAACCCCAACTCACGCTCCAGCGTGTCCGCCACGCCCTGATAGATGTGCCGCCGCCAGCGACCCAGGTTCTTCCACGTTCCGAGCAGCTCGAAGCATCCCTGTTTGAACGACAGCTTGGGTTGCGGCACGAGCAGTTCGGGATCAAACGAATACCGCTCGCCCAGCCCGTCGCATTCGAGGCACATGCCTTGCGGGCTGTTGAAGCTGAACAACTGGGGACTCGGCGGCGGAAAACTGACCCGGCATGCGGAGCAGGCGTAGTCGGCCGAAAAGATCACGTCTTCTCCCGACTCCAGGGCCACGATCACCTGACCCTTGCCCTGCTTGAGAGCCAGGTCGAGCGATTCGGCCAGCCGTGGGCGCGTGGCCGGCTTGACTGTCAACCGATCCACTACCACTTCGATGTCGTGCCGCATCTGCCGGTCCAGCCGCGGGTCGTCGGCCAGCGACACGATCTGGCCGTCGACGCGGGCCCGCACGAATCCCTGCTTCAACAGGTCATCGAACAGGTCGCGGTACTGGCCCTTCTGCCCGCGGACCAGCGGCGCGAGCAGGCTGAAACCACTTCCGGCGGGCAACTGCAGGATCTGCGTCAGAATCTGCTCGCGCGTCTGGGCCGTGATCTCGCCGTCGCAGAGCGGGCAGTAGCCGCGGCCGGCGCGAGCGAACAGGACGCGCAGGTAATCGTAGATCTCGGTCACCGTGCCGACCGTCGAACGCGGATTGGTGCCGGCCGATTTCTGCGAGATCGAAATCGACGGACTGAGGCCCGAAATGTAGTCGACGTCCGGCTTGGGAAGCTGCCCCAGGAACTGCCGAGCATAACTCGACAGACTCTCGACATATCGCCGCTGCCCTTCGGCATACAGCGTATCGAACGCCAGCGAACTCTTGCCCGACCCGCTGACACCCGTCAAACAGATCAGCTTGTTGCGCGGCAGCGCCACCTCGACGTCCTGCAAGTTGTGCTCGCGGGCACCCTTGATCACGATGTCCGAAGCAGCCATGGAGCGTTCTGCAGGATTCCAGGAAGCGGGACGGGAGGGGGACGAATCCGTCAATCTATAGAGCGGCCCCCGGCGGCGACAAGGACGGACCGGTCAGTTCGCCGGGCTGGAAACTTTCTACGGGTTAAGCCGTTGACAGCTACGGCATAAACCGTAGAATGGCGGACGTGCGGGTTCGGGAGCGGAAATGCGGGCAAGAGACGCGAGAAGACGGATGGTGTGGTGATGGCGCGACCGAAGGACAACCAGCCCACGCCGGGCGAGCTGGAGATTTTGAAGATCCTGTGGCAGGACGGCCCGGCGACGGTGCGCGACGTGATGGCTCGGCTCAGCCGCCGCCGGCCGCGGGCATATACGTCGGTGATGAGCCTGATGAATGTGATGGCGGATAAGGGACTGCTGGCCCGCAAACCGCAAGGCCGGGCGTTTCTGTACGAGCCGTTGGTGGAGCGGGAAGCGACGCTCGGCGGTCTGGTCCACGACCTGGTGCGTCGAGCGTTTGGCGGTTCGACACGGGACCTGGTCACTCGGCTGCTGGATGCCACGGAGCCGACGCCGGAGGAATTGAAGCAGATCCGCGAGGTGATTGATCGTTACGGGCGCGACCAGGGAGCAAGCTGATGGGCTGGTTCGATTGGCTGACGTCGCCGGCGGGCGAGCGGTTGACTTGGGCGCTGGTGCATTTTCTCTGGCAAGGTACGCTGATCGCGTTGCTGGTATCCGCGGCGCTTCGCGGGTTGAATCGCTGGCCCGCTCGCTGGCGTTACGCGGTGGCCCTGGGCGGACTATTGTCGATGGCCGGCTGCCCGGTGGCGACATTCGGCTGGCTGGAAGCGACCGCGGATGAAGCGACGGAATTGAGGGGCGAGCCGGCAGGTGGACTGGCGGCGAGTTGGTCGAGCGGCAGCGAGCAGCCGGCGTCGGCGGGCGGGCGCATGGCGAGCGTACTGCAGGCGGATGGCGCCCCCGGTCGTCTGCTGCGGCGGCTGGAACGCTGGCAACCGCTGGCTCTGGCCGCCTGGCTGGCGGGCGTGATGCTGCTGGGCTGCCGGCTGCTGGCAGGTCTGGCGGGCGTGCGGACGTGGCTGGGCAACCGCGTGCCGATCGACGCCCAGCGGATTGCTGGCTGGCAGATGCTGGCTCGGCGCATGGGTGTGCCGCTGGCGGAGCGGGTGTTTGCCAGCCCGCGACTGAGCGAGGCGATGGTGGTCGGCTTCGTGCGGCCGGTGATCCTGTTTCCGACGGCGTGGATTGCGGAGTTGCCCGCCGATGTGCTGGAGGCGGTGTTGGCGCACGAATTGGCTCATCTCCGTCGCTGGGACGTGTGGGTGAATCTGGGGCAGCGCTGTCTGGAGACGCTGCTGTTCTATCATCCGGCCGTGTGGTGGCTGTCCCGCCGCGTGCGGCTGGAACGCGAGATGTGTTGCGATGAGTTGGCCGTGGCCGCGGTGGGTGGTCCTCTGCGGTATGCCCAGGCGTTGGAACAGGTGGCGCACGTACGACAGGGAGCGGTTCCTCCGTTACTGGCCGCCGCAATCCGAGGAGAGTCGCGCATGAAATTGCTGGAACGAGTGCGGAACGTGTTGGGGCAATCGCCCCGGCGCGATGGAGTCGGCCTCTGGCCCGTCGGGCTGGTTGCCGTCGCGGTCCCGCTGGCCATCTGGCTGCTGGGCAGCGGCGCCGTGCCGCCGGTGAACTTGAGTGCTCAGGATCGCGACCCGCCGGCTCGCCGCGAAGGCGATCCGCCACGCGAAGGCGATCGGCCGCGCGAAGGCGACCGGCCGCGCGAAG
>JAGFJK010000220.1 GCA_024102795.1 Pirellulaceae bacterium | reverse complement strand
GCCGCGCACGCCGGAAGTGGCCGCCAGCCGCTGGGCGATTCCGGGCGCGAACTCCACCGACAAGGACAAGGCTGAAGCGGGACCGTCGGTGGCCAAGGAAACGGCCAAGGCCAAGGAAGCGGCCACGCCCCAGCCAGCCGTTTCCAAGGAAACAACTCCGCCACCGGTGGCCGAGGTCCAGCGGGTCGCCGAGCCTCCGGCAAGTGAACCGCTGGCGGAAACGCCGGCCGTCGAGACAACCTCGGCCGCGGAGCCCGCCCAGAAGCCGCTGGCCGTCGCGCAGCGCCGCTTCGTGACCGAAGTCTTCAGCGGCAGTCGCACGTCGCACCGGGTGTTCCAGGACGGCAACCTGGTCGAGGAGTTGGAGGGCAAACCGGACGCGGCCAGTGCAGTCCAGGCCAACACGTCGCCCGCAGTCCAATCGGGAAAGTAACCGTCATCCATTCGCGTACAGCCCTCGCCGATCCCTCGATCCCAGACAGCAAGCACGGCAAGCAGCCCCATGATCTCAAATCAAAGTTCCGCCGTCGGTGCCAATGGCGGCTCGCGGCACGTCGACGCGAACGAGCTGGAGTTTCAACGGATCAAGACGGCGATCCACGAGGAGCTCGTGGAGTCCTTGGATCTGTCGACACTGGGGACGATTGAAGAGGACGAGTTGCGGGCGGAGATCCGCCGCCTGGCCGAGGAGATTTGCCGTTTCCGGCGGAAGAGCCTGGCGGACCTGGACCATCCTCGGATGCTGGAGGAACTGGTCAATGAGGTGTTCGGCCTGGGGCCGCTGGAACCTCTGATGCAGGATCCCACCGTCTCGGACATCCTGGTCAACAGTCCCCAGGAAGTGTTCATCGAGCGCCGCGGTCGGCTGGAACGCACCGGGATCGTCTTTGCCGACGAGCAGCACGTGCTGCGGATCATCCAGCGAATTGTGGCTCGCGTGGGCCGGCGGATTGACGAAGTCAGCCCGATGGTCGACGCGCGGCTTCCCGACGGCTCGCGCGTGAATGCCGTCGTGCCTCCCCTGGCTCTGGGCGGACCCAAGTTGTCGATCCGGCGGTTCGGCGCCAACCCCCTGCGGATCGACGACCTGCTGAACTTCGGCTCGCTCACTCCGGGAATGGTTGAGTTTCTTTCGGCCGCGGTGGGCGCCCGATTGAGCTTCCTCATCGCGGGCGGCACCGGCGCTGGCAAGACGACCCTGCTGGATGCGCTCAGCTCCTTTGTTCCCCCGGATGAACGCCTGGTGACGATTGAGGATTCGGCCGAATTGATCCTGCAGCATCCGCACGTGGTCCGGCTGGAGACCCGCAATCCGAACACCGAGGGGCGCGGTGAAATCTCCCAGCGCGACCTGGTCCGCAACGCACTCCGCATGCGGCCCGACCGCATCCTGGTCGGCGAAGTCCGCGGCGCCGAGGCGCTGGACATGCTGCAGGCGATGAACACGGGTCACGAGGGCTCGCTGACCACGATCCACGCGAACGATACCCGCGACGCCTTGCAGCGACTGGAAATGATGGTCGCCATGACCGGCTTTGAACTGCCGATTCACGTGGTCCGGCAGTACATCGTGTCAGGCATCAAGCTGGTCGTGCACCTCACGCGGCTCAAGGGCGGAGCTCGCCGCGTGACGCGAATATCCGAGATCGTGGGCGTCGAGGGCGGGGACTACCGCCTGGAAGACATTTTCGGTTTCGAGCAGACCGGCGTGGACGCCGAGGGGAACGCCAGCGGGCATTTTTACACCACCGGCTACCGGCCCATCTGCCTGAACCGGCTGCGGTCTTCCGGCGCGGCGTTGTCGGACGAGTTGTTCCAAGCGGGTTCGGTCGCCGTGCCCTCGCCGGCGGCGACCGGTTGAGATTTCCTTCGCGGTGCGTCTGCCGCCGGCGCGGCGGGCCGCCGACAGCCAGCGGAGTGCGGCAATCGTGAACGAACCATTTGTGGTCTTGATTATTTTCATGGGGTTGACGCTGGCTTCGTCGGCCGTCTTCATGCTGGTCCGCGACCTGTTCACGCGGTCGGCCACTTCGGGCGGCGGCACGGTGGCGGCCCCGCGCGGGGCCTTCCGCATCGGCCGCTTGCCGCTGGCCCGCGACGCCCGCCCGCCCCGCTCGATGGTCGAGAGCTTCGACCAGTGGTTCTCCAGCCTGGTGGTCGAAAGCGGGTTGCCATGGACCGCGACCACGGCGTTGTTGCTGCTGCTGCTGGCCGGCACGTTTGTCGGCGGCGTGCTGTTCATCTGGGTCGAAGCGCCGCTGGCGGCCACCGTCGGCATGTTCGCCGGGATGGGCCTGGTGCTGGTGTACATGGTGATGACGCGGTCCCGCCGGATCACGCTGCTGCAGGATCAACTGCCTCCCGCACTGGACATGCTGGCCCGCGCCGTGCACGCCGGCGAGAGCCTGGAGCAGGCGGTGCAACTGGTGGGCGAGAAATCGCCCGAACCGTTGGCGATCGAGTTTCGCCGCTGCGCCGCCCAGTTGCACATGGGCCTGTCGATGGCCGCCGTGATGCGGGCCCTGGTCCATCGCGTGCGCCTGCTGGACGTCAAGATCTTCACCACCACGCTGACCGTTCACCGGCAGGCCGGCGGTAACCTGGCCGAAACGCTGGAACGCCTCTCGTCGGTGATCCGCGACCGCTTGAATTCACGCCGCCAGTTGCGGGCCACCACCGCCGCGGGGAGGATGTCGGCCACATTCCTGATTGTGCTGGGACCGGCCGTGTTCGCCTACATGTTCTTTGTCCAGCGCGAATACATCAGCGGTCTGATGGAAAGCGCCGTCGGCCAGTCGATGCTGGTGCTGGCCGTCTTTCTGGAAGTCGTGGGGCTGATCTGGATCCTCCGCATGCTCCGCACGGAATAAGTCACGCACGAACCGGCTGGCCCGGTGGAATCATGAACGAAGCAACGCTGAATCTCGTTACGGCGGCCGCCTTTGCGGGTTGTGCCGTGATCATGTTCATCCTGGGAACGATGTTCCTGGGCGGCGGTCGCAACCAACCGGAGACGCGCGCCCGGCGGCCGCTGATGTTCGGTCCCTTGACCCGCGTCCTGGCCGCGATCCTGCCGCTGCAGTTCGAACGGCGGGAGGCGCTGGAGCAGGATCTCCGCCGGGCCGGTTACTACCACCGCTACGCCCGCGAAGAATACCTGGCCATGCGGAACGTGATGGTCGTCTGCTGGACCCTGCTGGTGGCCGCGGCGTTCGTCGTGATTGACGAGCCGGGCAGCGACTGGGGAATCCGGATCATCATCGGGGGCGTGTTCATCGGCATCCTGCTGCTCAGCGGTCCGCGACTGCTGCTGCAAGCCCAGGCCTCCAGCCGCCTGAAGCGGATCCAATACTCGCTGCCCGACGCGCTCGATATGCTGACCATGACCATGGCCGGCGGGCTGCCGCTGCCGCGAGCCATGGAACACGTCAGCCGCGAGATCGGTTCGACCTATCCCGACTTGTCGTGCGAGCTGGGCATTATCCGCCGGCAGACCGAAGCCGGCTCGCTGGACCAGGCCCTGCGGGAATTCTCCAAGCGGATCGACATCCCGGACGTACAGTCACTGACGGCGCTGGTCAGCCAGACCGAGCGATTGGGCAGCAACGTGGCCACGGCCTTCCGCGATTATTCCGATTCGGTCCGGCGCACCCAGCGGCAGCGGGCCGAGGAACGCGGCAACCGGACGTCGGTGGCGATGATCCTGCCAATCGTGCTCTGCCTGGCACCGCCCATCTATATCCTGCTGCTCGGTCCCGCCCTGATGCAGTTGCGGGGTTTCGTCGCGCAGGAAGATCGCGCCGGGGGTGTGCTGCGGCCCGATATCAGCGGGATGAACACTTCGCCGCTGCCCACCGCCAATGCCCGGACGGGCAGCGAGTAGGTCTGCCTTCCGGCCACCGACTGCTTCGTGCCGCCGTTCAACGGAGATCCCCGCCGCGTGTCCACGACCGAGTTTGACCAGTATGCCGACCAGTACGAACAACTGGTGCACGACCCGATCCGCAACCGCTTCGCTCGTGGATCGGAGTTTTTCGCGCTGCGGAAGTGGCACCTGCTCCGCGACTACCTGCGGCGGCGGAAACGCGACGCCGCCCAGATGGCCTGGCTCGACGTAGGCTGCGGAACTGGCACGCTGCTCAAACTGGCCGGCTCGGCCTTCGCGTCGGCACGCGGCTGTGATCCGTCCGAAAAGATGCTGGAGGCCTGCCAGGGACTCGACGTGCGGGTTCAGACGGAAAACCGCCTGCCGTACGAGGATCGACAGTTCGATCTGATCACGCTGGTCTGCGTCCTGCATCACGTGCCGCCCGCCGAGCGGGCCCAGTTGCTGGCAGAGGTGGCGCGCGTGGCGCGCCCCGGCGGCGTGGTCTGCATCTTCGAACACAATCCCTGGAATCCGGTTACCCAACTGATCGTCTCGCGCACCCCCGTCGACCGGGATGCCCAACTGCTGACCTCCGGAACCGCTCGGCGTTTGCTGCGGCAAGCCGGCCTGCGGGACCAGGGCTGCACGTATTTTCTGTATTTGCCCGAAGTCCTCTATCGCTCGCTCGGATTCCTGGAACAACTGGGAACCAAGGTGCCGCTGGGCGGCCAGTACGCGGCGTTCGGATTGCATCATGAACCGGCCGGAGCGAATGCCCGCCGCGGAACCGCCTGACCGGCGCTGGCCGTGGCTGTTGTGGCTGGTGACCGGCGGGCTGCTGTTGCTGACCATGCCGAGGTTTCTGTACGTCGGCGATCCGCTCACGATCCGCGCCACGACCATCCATCTGCTCCGCGAGGCCGATCTGAGCGCCCCGTCCGAGGTGGCCACGAGGTTCGGCGAGCGGGGGCAGCACTTCTATCAGCACCCTGGCAACCAGCGCTGGTATTCCAAGTACGGCGTGCTGAACGCCTTGGCCTACGTTCCACCGTTGCTGGTGGAGTCGTTCGTGTCGGGCGAACTGCGCCACTACCATCAGCTTGACGACACGCAGTTGGCCACGCGCGGACTGTGGCTGAATCTTTGGAATGTGCTTCTGTCGTTGATCCTGGCGACGTACCTGTATTACCTTGCCGGACTGCATGGCGGTAGTCCGCGAGCCGCGTGGTGGTTCGTGCTGCTGGCCCTGTTTGGCACATTCTTGTGGCATTATCTTCGAGCGCAGACGGTCGAGATCTTCCAGGTCCTGTTGTTCACCGCGGCCTATTACCACTTCGTGCGGTTCAGCGACCAGTGGCGGCGGGACGCCGGCCGGCCGGCACTGCAGGCGGCGGCGGCGGTCGGGTTGCTGGGACTGTTAAGCCTGGCGAAGACGGTGTATGTCGTGCTGCTGCCGCTGGGCCTGTTGCTGGTGGCCGCGTACGCCTGGACGGTGCCGCGAGCCGATCGCCATGCGCCGCCGGCGGGAGCCGGGGC